>NZ_VDAF01000010.1:0-164587 GCF_019584525.1 Enterobacter sp. EC_50
GGCTAGCCGGGTGTTTTCAGCGATCTCAATAGTGACAGTAACAGAACCGGCATTTTCATCGAGAGAAAGGGACTTTACCTGCCACGGATCGGACAGGTTGAGAATATGAGCGTAGAGGGACTTTTCATCCATGGCGGTGACCTCTGGCGATTAAATACACCATTATCATGCCTTCAGCCACCACAACAAGGGAAGACCCATATAAATACAGTATAGCGAGGTGCACGATGGCTGTTGAAACAAAATTTGTTGTCGTAAGAAAAGGTGAAGAGAAAATGACATTTGCCAGTAAGAAAGAGGCTGACGCTCACGACAAGCTGCTCGATATGGCAGATGCGTTCACCGACTGGCTGTTGCAAAGCGGAATGCAGATGGATGAAACGCAGGCTGAAAATCTTGGCCTGTATCTCGCCGAGCAGAAAGAGACCGTGCAGCATATTCTGCGTACCAGCAAGCTTCCCGATCTCACTGCTCCAGCTGTAGCGGATAAAACAGAATCCGACGCGGCTGACACGAAAAAGATCAGGGCTGTGAAAGCGGCCTGAATGTCAGAAAATCATCACCGATCCGGAAGCCGTAGGCAGATAACTGCTTTCGGCTTTTTTTGGTGGTCTGTAGGGATCCACATATGATCGCTATCATTGCACAGTACGATTGGGTATATCACCTTTGATATCAGCTATTTTGTCAATTCATGCCCAAACAAAATTAATTAACTAAAGCTGAGGAACCAACTTTGCCAAAGAGCTAATGTCGCTCAGAACAATCTTTATTAATCCGTAGGGGTGAGAATAATTTATCGCCACCTTCCATGAAGGTGGCATTTTACAGTCATCTATTAACAATAGCTGAACGTGCCTCCTCCATAAAATTGATTCTTCCAGCCGACATACCAAATTTTTTATATTTATAACGGAAATAAGCTGACATGCGGTCTTCATGCGTTGACATAATAATCTGACGCCCTGCGAATTCTGTTCTCAGTAAGTCGACGAAGCCAGCTATGTTAATTTCATCCAATGTTTGTACAGGATCATCTATGAGCAACAGTGAATGTTTAGCATATCGCTGATTTAATGCTAGAGTAAAGGAAAGTACCAGTGCTGAAAGCTGACCCGAACTCATGGAAAAGACGGCATCATGCTCTTGCCCAGGTTTTTCATTGAAAGCGATTGAATTACCATCATTCTCTATGAAGATACCAAGCCCTTGCTGATAGCTTTGCATAAGGCGACCAGAATAGATATGAAATAATATCTCAATTTCTTTAACTATTGACTCTAGATATACTCTCTTCTCACCCTCATAAATCTTTTTAATTTTATTAAGATGCCCTTTTAGTTTTTCGGCCTTTTTAAAAGACAAAACAGCCTTTTTATAAGCATCTTCACACTCTAAAATATATTTGGACGATGCAATTGATTTTTGTTGTATTAAATATACTTTTTTTTGTTCGATCTTCGGAATGGAAACATATTTAACCGCATTAGAATCGTTATTGAAAACCTCACGGTAAATCTTCTCAAAATCATCATGAATAAGGCTATCATCAACTGTTCTAAATCTATCATAAATACGTTGGACGAAATCATCTTGTGATTGTTGAGTTAAAGGCTCAAATTTTTCGCATAGTAAATCCTGAAAATCAATCCCTTCATCTCGCAATAAATTATGATAGTTTTCTAACCAATGAATTTGCTCCTCTGATAGGTTCGTTAACTGGCGCTTTCGTTCAATGCTTTCTTTATTTTTCTCAATATACTTATGGAGTATAATTTCAATCGGCTCTTGCCAATTACGCCTGAAGTTAGTTAATGCTTGTGAGAATTGATCGTTCTGTTGCTCGGCTAAATTTTCAAGAGTTATACGTTGGTTTTCAATTCCTTGCAGTAAAGCATCCGCCGTTGGCCAAGAATGACCACACGTTGGGCAAATATTAGTTAAATCATAGTGAGCTTGATGCTCTCTGAAAGCACTTACCATTTGCTCACGCGATTGCAGCATAGCCGCATAACACTCCTGAACCTTATCTGAATTGGTTAACTGCGCCTTGAGCACGGCGACCTGTTGGTGAAAATCATCCGGGGAGAGGATTTCTGTTAGGAGTGTGACTAGCGGAGCAGTGAGCACCAAACGATTTTCACTAATAGCCTTGATAATATCTTTAAATGCGTCACTCAGTGTCAAAACAGATTCAAAACAAGCAACATTATCCTGCCATTGTTCCCTTTTATCAAGAACTCGATAATACATCAAAAATCTTTGTTGCAACTCCTTTTTAGGAAGAAGTTTTTTTACCAACGCATTGTTATACAAATAATTTTCATATTGTTCGAAATTTTCAATAAAACGTTGAATGCGGAATAACTCTCCATCTGCAGATAACCACTGTTCGAACTGTTGTACATCAACCTCCACAATATCACGATCCCATGGTTGATCTGTAATGGTAATAATTTTTTCATATGCGACCGAACTACCTGCCGGTAACATTTGTTGTTTAGCTAGTTCCCATTTATCTTTAAGCTGGTTCAGCTCGGCATATTTCTGCGGATTACACAGCTTACCTATCTTGGTTGAAGCCAGATTAATGTTATTAATTTTATCTTGAATATCGCCAATATCGAATAGATGAGCAATCTGGCCCTGCCTATCTTTTTCTTTTTGTTTTAGTAAGCGAGTGTTTTCTTCTTGCTCAACATAATGGAACAATTCAAAATCACGTTGATATTGCTCCCCTAGCAAGATAGAGAGATATGTTTCCTCGTGCGAAATAGCCTCTCCTCGTTCCGAATTAAAATCGGCTAATTCATATAAAGGAAGCTTTAAATCAATAACACCTTTATGTTCATCAAGCACTGATTTACTGACAGCCCTCTCAAGAAAATAACTTACCCCATCAACTAAGATCTCGGCACGGATTGAGAGCCAATCATCATCATTCGCTTCTTTGAATAGCCAAGGACATCCCGCTTTCAAACTGCGTCTATCTACTGTAAGTTCTTCGAGCTCGATATAGCGCCGAATTTTTCCTGTCAGCAAAAGCTCCAAGGCATCAAAAAAAGATGATTTTCCGAAACCATTTGGGCCGTCAAGAACAACAAGATGCTCACTTTCAAGAGTTAAATCTAATTTCTTAAAGACTTTAAAATTACGTACTGCTAGGCGCTTAACAATCAATTTCATAACCTGCCTCAGATAATTTGTCATCCAAGAGAACTAATAGCTCTTCTGGTAATACATCCTGCGACACAATGTAATCAGCTAAAGCGTCAATACCCTTGTCGATTGCTTTTAGAAGAGAAGGATCATCTGTTCGCTGAATCTTTTCAGTTATACTACGTTCAAGGCTCGCTAAATTAGAGTTATCGAAAATATTAACAGCGATAAAAGGGAGTTTTATAGCAATTCTATATAGTAGGCTTTGCCATCCACCTTGTAGGTAATGAGATTTATATTCTACAAATGTGTTAGGAGAAGTGACCAATTCTTGAAATACCGCCGCAATTCTCTGAATATCAATCTGCTGATATAATGCTTCAAGCTCTGCATTAGTATAAGGAAGCACGTGTTTCTTGAAGAAAAAGCTATCTTCTTCCGCATGATGAATTCTTTCACTTGAAAGAACATTTGAGCTGTCAGTGTTCCATACAATTAATAAATTGATATTTTTTTCAAGCGCAGGATCGGATGTCACTGCTTTGCATTCATTCAACCATCTCGCCTGTATTTCAGCTGTTATTATTGGTTCTCCAAAGACTACTAACCAGAAGTTTTTCTTTCCTGAAACACTATATTCATATAACGCTAAATCTGTGGGGAATTTTCGCGTCAGTCCTTGCGATTCAAATAATTGCTCTATCAGATTATACATCTTTCAAACTCTCAGGTACATTATTTAAAGAAACCATTGCTACCCTTTTATAATTTCCGATTCGGTGTTCCCTCATCAACTCGTTTTCATCGGTATCAACTCCCTCGGTAGCGTCAATACTTACGAGCACATCTGATATTGAGGGTCTGTCTATAGCACTGGTAATGAGTACACCGCACTCAAATAAACATTCCACATCTTCGCTAATTGCCTGCTTCATGATGTCATGACATATAGTATCCTGATGCTCTGTAGCATGGTGGATGCCTGTTGGATAGTAGAAACGCCCGTTGTCAAGCCAAGAAAATGCCACGCTAGAACCTTCATGTTGTGAAGCATGAATTAGTTTCCAGAAAATTGTAAACATCCCAAGTCGCATTGCATCACGATCGAGTGACTGGTCCTTAAACTCATTAAGGGTCTTAAACCGCCCGGTTTTATGCGGCATAGTTGCTCGTAGGAATGCCTTCATTCCTTCAATGTCCAAAGCATTGATAGCAGCCAGATAGTCATCCAATTTTTGACATGCATTTTGGGAAAGATCATTCTGGCTCTCACAAAACTCTTGGTAATATGTCCCAATATCGATCTGCAGACGACTAAGGAAGAAAGACTCATTTTCAAACGGAGCATAATCATCTGCTTCGATTACATCATACAATTCAGAAAACTCTATGAATTCGTTTGCTGCAATTGCCCTCTGATTGCGCAAAGAATCGTGTATTAGATTATGAGTTAAAATGACTTTAGCATTAACTATTGCCTCAAGTGTATTTTGGATATTTGCAACAACATTAATTTTCCAAGCAGGGAGAGCGCCGACGTTAGAAATTAGATTGGAAATTTTATTTCGAATCATTGCGTCCACTTCATTCAGTGGGCAAAATGATTGTGTTGCATTCCCTTCTGTAGCCTGCAGAACAGGATAAGTGTAAAATCTGACTGGTCCATATTCGGTCTCAAATGTTGCCGGGATGTTCGTTACTGCTCGAGTCACATGGAAATAGGCCAAGTGTACTCCTCTCTGTCTCGCATTATCCCGTTGAGCACTGATGCCATCTCTATAAGCGGAGAAGTGCGTATCCTTGTACGCTTTGACCTGATGCATTGACATGCATTGCTGTTGACGAAAAATTGCAAAATCATCCTGGCTTTCTAATTGCAGTCTCAAATCCCGGTTAGCTTCATAATCTGCGAACATCATCTTCAAACAATGGTAAAGCGCCAGCTTGCCTTGATAGACAAACCCACTCCATGTAGATATAGCTGTGTGTGGAAAAGGTTGAGGAGCTACTGTCATGAGATCCCTTATATCTTTAGATTCGCATAATTGGGGCATCTACAATTCGGAGACGATTCCCATCCAATTGCGTTTTTAAGTATATAGCCTATTGACATATAAAATACTCTTAGAATCTTCGTGAATTTTGATCTACTCCCTAGATTTATATGCTTTTTGCTTATGATATCCTTACACTGAAATTTGGGTTTTTCGGTCCGCCTGCCAAGGTTCGACCTCATACTGGAACTACTGAACTAAACACGCCCCCTTTGAAGGGAACTGTTAACCTTTGCTCACCGTTGGTTTATAAACTATGCCTCTTTTTGTGCTGCGCGAATAACTGTGAACTTTCGCATTTCACTCACAAATGAAGTTATATTGACCTAATGGTTAGTTTTTCAACTGAAACGCCCCCTCATAAAACCTAGTGGCTATACAAAAATGCCTGGCTGTTACGTTAATACTTGGTTACCCCATAACGAGGAATCGCGCATGACCCCACATCCGCTACGCCAGATCATCGAATCCTGCGATCGCGCCATCACCACCAAAAACTATGACGCGCTGATGAAACACTACGCCGAAGATGCAGCTCTGGTGGTCAAGCCCGGAATGGTAGTTAAAGGCAAAGACAACATCCGCAGCGCGTTTGTTGCCATCTCGGATTATTTCCAGGACCAATTGATTGTGGAACAAGGAGAGATGCAGGTGATCGAAGGCGGTGACACTGCCCTCGTTATCATGGAAACCGTTCTGCGTTTTCCTGATGGTCAGGGTGGAATAACGGAAATGTCGCGCCGCGCGACCTATGTTTTTCGGCAGGAAAGCGACGGTCGCTGGCTTTGTACTATCGACAACTCCTACGGCACGTCGCTTCTGGATACCGGGAACCGATCGCGTTAATCACACTTTCAAAGGGGCGCTGCCGCCCCTCCACGCCAGCCCCTTAATGCGCAGTAATGCGCGGCTCCTTCACAAACTCAGCCAGCAGCCACACCATATCGTGCAGCAGGCCTGTCAGCTCCTTCACTACGTGAGCGGGCAGCGTTCCCCCCATAACGGCTTGCGTCAGCGCCAGAACATAATCCACCTGCGTTAAGGTGTCCAGCCAGCAGTCGGGCACGCAGGAGTTGGTTTTCTCACCCATGATCAACTGTTCAATCAGGTATGGCGGAAGATCGGCATCGCAGAGTGCGCGCAGCCTGCGCAGAGCCTCAAGGAGACGCTCGCACAGCGCTGTACGGCTCGCGATATCATCGGTTTCGACCAGCACGCTCACCAGCGCGGCGCAGTTGTCGGCGACGTCAAAGAGATCGGCATCGGCCGGAAGCGGTCGGGAGATACGTTGCAGAATGACGTTTTCGTCAGATGGAAGGTAAGTCAGGGTTGGGATAGTAGCCATCGTAAGGCATCCTCAGTGTATAAATTGGGTGAACCACCCGATGAGTTCCTACGCTCGAGGGGGTAGCGCTGACAGAGGTAGGAATACCGCCCACAGAGAAAACGGCCAGCCTTGCGGCTGCTCCGTCAGCGCCACCGCAATTTTAACGAGATCGGCGCTGTCGCGACATATAAATATCGCTCTGTAGATGCGGGTTCCTACGCCCGATTGCGGATGTGCCGCAACGCAGGCACTTTACGACCGCGCCTCGTAGAGGAAAAGACATAACGCTGAATTTCATAAGGTTACTTTGCGGTTTGCGAGGCGCCTTCCAGAAACGTTCAACGGGGTCAGACAGAGCACGCCCCACCAAATTTTGCCCCAACCTCTCTGGCACATCTGGTGTATTGTTTTTAAACAATAACATCCATTAAAGGACACCTGCGCAATGATCACCATCCTCGGCAAAACCACCTCCATCAACGTTCGTAAAGTGCTCTGGACCTGCGAAGAAGCGGGCATAGCCTATCAGCAGGAAGATTACGGCAGCGGTTTTGCCTCGACGGAAACGGATGCCTTCCGCGCCCTGAACCCCAACGCCATGGTGCCGGTGCTGATTGACGGTGATTTCGTGCTGTGGGAGTCCAATTCCATCTGCCGTTATCTGGCGCGCAAGGCCGAACGTCACGATCTGCTGCCCGCAGAACCGCATGCCTGCGCCAACGTTGAGCGCTGGATGGACTGGCAGGCCACTGAATTTAACAACGCCTGGCGCTATGTCTTCCCGGCGCTGGGGCGTAAAAACCCGGCCTTTAACGACCCCGAGCGCATTGCGGCAGGAATCAAGGAGTGGAACCACTGCATCTCTATTCTGGAGAATCAGTTGAAGCGCACCGGGGCCTTTGCGGCGGGCGAGACGTTTACCCTTGCGGACGTGGTGCTTGGGCTGTCGGTGAATCGCTGGAAAATGACGCCGTTTGATAAGCCAGACGTGCCCGCCATTGAGGCCTGGTTCGAGCGCCTTAACCAGCGTCCGGCATTTTTGCGTCACGGCAATAACGGCATGATATAAAACTTAATGCCTGAATGAATACCGCAACGAGGCTGTTTTATTTAATTACGAAACCCTGATTGTCGTCAGAGGGAATAATAATTAAGCCATATCCTGGACAGCCCATTGCACCGCTTTGCTAGCCTGAATAGTCAGGCAAAGCTCAACCCGGAGGTATTCTTGCTGATTAAACTCAAGAAAGAACGAACGCACCAGGAGGATCGCCGGCTTGCTCTCTGGCTGGCGACCTCAGCAGGTTTGCTGAACGCCATCGCCCTCGGGGCATTTGGCTTTTTCCCCTCACACATGACCGGCAACACCTCACAGTTATCCAGCGAAGTTTCTTCTACCGATCTGAGCGATATGATTTTCTTCGGCTCGATAATTCTCTCTTTTGTGGCTGGCGCCATTATTGCGCGCACGATTGTGATATGGGGAATTATCCATAACGTCAGGCTGGTTTTTTGCCAGATCCTTTTTGTCGAGGGGATATTACTGACAGGCGTTTCCTTCTACGAAATGTATTTCCATGCGCTCACCAGCAATCGCGAGATTATTCTTTTTCTCTGCTTTCTGATGGGCATTCATAATTCCACCTCCACGCAGCTTTCCGGCGGACGGGTAAGATCGACGCACATTACCGGCACGCTAACGGACGCGGGGATTTCCCTGGCCTCCGTCATGGTGGCGATGCTGCGCAGGGATTACTCCAAAGATACGGCGGCGCAAAAAAGTCAGCTAAAAACCCACTTAACCACCCTGTTTTCGTTCATTACGGGCGGTATTGCGGGGCTGCTGCTGTTCAGATGGATTGGCTTCAACGCCATGCTGGCGCTGGGGTTGATGCTCGCAGTTGTCGCCACCGTCTCAATTATCACCGTCTCGTCGCGGGTTCGACGGGTTCGCGCCCCTCTATGAAGGTAATGACCTGTAATCGGCATAAAAGCCCTTTATATGTGACACTGTCACATCTAAAGATTCGCTTTAGGACTATTCTGCCCGCCCCACAATCAGGCCTTATGCCATAAGGCCTGACCTCAGGTTGCCACTAGTTTCATAGGGTTACTGATTTTCCCCCTTCGCTGGAACCCTTCCCAAACGCTTGCTATAGGTCAATTACCCCTGCCGAAACATGGCATAACAACAGGCAACCGGTGGTTGCTATAACGCATGCGCACAGGGAGACACACCGCAATGCACCCATTACTCAAACGTTCGCTGCTGTTTGTCGGCGCCATTATCGTGGTTCTCGCCCTCCTCGTCTGGGGGATCGGGCTGGAGACCCTCAGAGCGCGTCAGGTTGACCTGATCTATCTCGGGCAACAGCATATGATTCTGGTTTTCTCATCAATGTTCTTTGCCCTGCTGGTGGGTATTCCGGCCGGTATTCTGCTGAGCCGCCCGGCCGCGCGGGGTATCGCCGAATATGTGATGCAAATCTTCAACGTCGGCAACACGCTGCCGCCGCTGGCCGTGCTGGCGCTGGCGATGGTGGTGATTGGTATTGGCGATACGCCGGCCATCATCGCCCTGTTCCTCGCCTCGCTGCTGCCGATCGTGCGCAACACCTATGCCGGGCTGTGCTCGGTCCCGCCGTCGCTGCTGGAAGCGGCAAACGGCATCGGGATGACCAAATGGCAGCGTCTGCGCCAGGTTGAGCTGCCTGCCGCCTGGCCGGTCATGCTCTCGGGGATCCGCATCGCCACCGCCATTAACGTCGGTACCGCACCGCTGGCGTTCCTGATCGGTGCCAGCAGCTACGGCGAGCTGATTTTCCCGGGCATTTACCTGAACGATTTCCCGACCCTGATCCTCGGCGCGGCGGCCACCGCCCTGTTCGCCCTGATCCTCGATACCCTGCTGGCGGCGCTGGGTCGCGTGATGAGTCCCCATCTCGCTCGATAACAATAACAAGGAGCTTTTATGAGACTGATATCCAGCCTGGCGGCGCTGTGTGCCGCGGCGCTGTTCACCGGCCAGACCATTGCGGCCCCGCTGATTCTGGCGACCAAGAGCTTTACCGAGCAGCACATTCTCTCGGCGATGACCGTGCAGTACCTGCAAAAGAAAGGCTTTCAGGTGCAGCCGCAAACCAATATCGCCACGGTGATCTCCCGCAACGCGATGATCAACAAGCAGATTGACATGACCTGGGAGTACACCGGCACGTCATTAATCATCTTTAACCACATCAACAAGCGCATGTCGCCAGAGGAGTCTTACGAGACGGTGAAACGTCTGGACGCGAAGCACGGTCTGGTCTGGCTCAAGCCCGCCGACATGAACAACACCTATGCGTTCGCCATGCAGCGCAAGCGCGCCGAGGCAGAGCATATCAACACCATGTCGGACATGGTGGCGAAGATTGAGCAGATCCGAAAAACCACCCCGGACAAAAACTGGCTGCTGGGCTTAGACCTGGAATTTGCCGGGCGCAGCGACGGCATGAAGCCGCTTCAGGCCGCCTATAAGATGGACCTGGACCGCCCGCAGATCCGTCAGATGGACCCCGGTCTGGTCTATAACGCGGTGCGCGACGGCTTCGTCGACGCCGGGCTGATTTATACCACCGACGGGCGCGTGAAGGGCTTCGACCTCAAGGTGCTGGAGGATGATAAAGGCTTCTTCCCGAGCTATGCGGTCACCCCGGTGGTGCGTAAGGACACGCTGGAGGCCAACCCCGGCCTGGAAGAGGCGCTCAACACCCTCTCTGCCCAGCTCAACAACGACGTTATCACCGAACTGAACAAGAAGGTGGATATCGACCATCAGTCACCGCAGCAGGTCGCCCGTGATTTCCTGCGTAGCAAACAGCTGCTGTAGGAGGCGCTATGGAGACGATTCACTACATTCTGGACAACTGGGACTACCTCTTAACCCTGACGCTGCAGCATCTGTGGCTGGTGGCGCTGGCCGTGGGCTTAGCCATTCTCATCGGCGTCCCGCTCGGCATTCTGATTGTTCGCCACAAGTGGCTGGCGACGCCGGTGCTGGGGATTGCCACCATCGTGCTGACCATTCCGTCCATTGCGCTGTTTGGCCTGATGATCCCGCTCTTTTCGCTGATCGGTCAGGGGATTGGCGCCCTGCCCGCGATCACAGCGGTGTTTCTCTACTCGCTGCTGCCGATTGTGCGTAACACCCATACGGCGCTCGACAGCCTGCCGCCGGGCCTGCGTGAAGCCGGACGCGGCATCGGCATGACCTTCTGGCAGCGCCTGCGCTGGGTCGAAATTCCGATGGCGCTGCCGGTGATTTTCGGCGGGATCCGCACCGCCGTGGTGATGAACATCGGCGTGATGGCGATTGCCGCCGTGATCGGCGCGGGCGGTCTGGGCCTGCTGCTGCTCAACGGCATCGGCGGAAGCGATATTCGCATGCTGATTGCGGGTGCGCTGATGATTTGTCTTTTAGCGATTGTGCTCGACTGGCTGCTGCACCGTTTGCAGGTGGTACTGACTCCGAAGGGGATTCGATAATGATAAAACTGGAAAACCTCACCAAACACTTTTCACAGAAGCACGGCCAGACCTTTAAGGCCGTCGACAACGTCAACCTGAACGTGCCCGAAGGGGAAATGTGCGTCCTGCTCGGCCCGTCCGGCTGCGGGAAGACCACCACCCTGAAGATGATTAACCGCCTCATTACGCCGAGCAGCGGGACGATCCTGATCAACGGCGAAGACACCAGCGGGATGGACACCGTCACCCTGCGCCGCAACATTGGCTACGTGATCCAGCAGATTGGCCTGTTCCCGAACATGACCATCGAAGAGAACATTACCGTCGTACCGCGCATGCTGGGCTGGAATAAAGCACGCTGTAAAACCCGCGCCGAAGAGCTAATGGATATGGTGGCGCTGGATCCGCATAAGTTCCTGAATCGCTACCCGCGCGAGATGTCCGGCGGCCAGCAGCAGCGCATCGGCGTGATCCGCGCCCTGGCGGCGGATCCTCCGGTGCTGCTGATGGATGAGCCCTTCGGCGCGGTGGACCCGATCAACCGCGAGGTGATCCAGAACCAGTTCCTCGAGATGCAGCGCAAGCTGAAAAAAACCGTCATGCTGGTGAGCCACGATATCGATGAGGCCCTGAAGCTTGGCGACCGTATTGCGGTGTTCCGTCAGGGGAAAATCGTGCAGTGCGCCAGCCCGGACGAACTGTTGGCGAAACCGGCGAACGAGTTTGTCGGCTCGTTTGTCGGTCAGGACCGCACGCTGAAGCGTCTGCTGCTGGTATCGGCGGGCGACGTCACCGACCAGCAGCCCACTATCACGGTACGTGGCTCTACCCCGCTTCCAGAGGCCTTTGCCACCATGGATGATAACGATATCCGCGCCATCACCGTGGTGGACGAGCACGGTAAACCGCTGGGCTTTGTGAAGCGTCGCGAAGCGCGTAACGCCAGCGGGACCTGCGCCGACATCCTGCATCCGTTCCGCATGACCGGCAAAGCCGAAGACAACCTGCGCGTGGTGCTGTCACGCCTGTATGAGAGCAACACCAGCTGGATGCCGATCGTAGATGAGGACGGGCGCTACAACGGCGAGATTTCTCAGGACTATATTGCCGAGTATCTGAGTTCAGGTCGTACGCGCCGGGCGCTGAATATTCACACCGACAGCTAACCTTTCTGGCCGGGCATCGCCCGGCTTTTCCGCACGCATACCTTTTGCTAACCCCGCGATTTCCCGCCACAATATTGTATCTTTCCCGTTTACTCGCGACCCATGCAACGTCTTCATACGTACCCCGACATCCGCGCGATGTTTCGTCGACTGCTGATTGCTACCGTCACCGGCGTGCTGGCCGCGCTGGCCGTGGCGGTGTTCCGCCACAGCATGTATCTGCTGGAGTGGCTGCTTCTCAGCAACGACAGCGGCAGCCTGGTGAATGCCGCCGCGTCGCTCTCACCCTGGCGGCGCGCGCTGACGCCCGCGCTGGGCGGGCTGGCTGCCGGGTTGCTGCTCTGGGGATGGCAACGGCTGACCGCCCAGCGGCCTCATGCCCCTACCGATTATATGGAAGCGCTGGAGACGGGCGACGGTCAGTTTGATTACGGCGCCAGCCTGGTGAAATCCCTTGCCTCGCTGCTGGTCGTGGCCAGCGGAAGCGCCATCGGGCGTGAAGGGGCGATGATCCTGCTTGCCGCCCTCGCCGCCTCCTTTTTTGCCCGGCGCTTTACGCCCAAATCCGAATGGAAGTTATGGATCGCCTGCGGCGCCGCGGCCGGGATGGCCAGCGCCTACCATGCTCCGTTAGCCGGAAGCCTGTTCATTGCGGAGATTCTGTTTGGCACCCTGATGCTGGCCTCGCTCGGGCCCGTGGTTATCGCGGCGGTAGTGGCGCTTCTCACCACGCAGCTCCTGGCGCCGGGAACCGGCACGCTCTACGCGGTCCATCTGAGCGGCACACTCACCGCAACTGATTATGCCCTGCTGGCCGCCATGGGGCTGGTGGCGGGTCTCTGCGGACCGCTGCTGATGTGGCTGATGGCGTTCAGCCACGGGCTATTCCTGCGCCTTAAGCTTTCGCCCCCGTGGCAGCTGGCGCTCGGCGGTGCGATCGTCGGGCTGCTGTCTCTTCTGACGCCGAAGGTGTGGGGGAACGGCTACAGCGTGGTGCAGGCTTTTCTGCTCGCCCCACCGCTGCTGTCGATCGTTGCAGGCGTCTTTATCTGTAAACTGATGGCGGTGCTGGCGAGCAGCGGATCGGGCGCGCCGGGCGGAGTATTCACGCCCACGCTGTTTGTCGGTATGGCGACGGGCATGCTGTTTGCACAGCTTTTCGCGCTGTGGCTGCCGGGCGCTGAGACGGCGATTCTGCTTGGGCTGGCGGGGATGGCGACGCTACTCGCCGCGACCACGCATGCGCCCATTATGTCGGCGCTGATGGTCTGTGAAATGACCGGGCAATATTTTTTACTGCCCGGTTTGCTGGTCGCCTGCGTGCTGGCGTCCGTGCTGTCGCGGACGTTACGCCACGACTCGATCTACGGTCAACACGCCACTGAGGGCAGAGAGATCGATATATTGCGCTAGCTCGCGCTGCTCGGCGCGAGGCAGATAAGGCAGTTCACCCACCAGCGGTCCGGGTAGTTTGGTGCTCAGCACGTCGATGATCTCCGCATAGTGCGCCAGACCAGGGTTGATGCGGTTGGCCACCCAGCCAACCAGCGGCAGGCCGTCATTGGCAATCGCCTGCGCCGTCAGCAGCGCATGGTTGATGCACCCTTCCTGGATCCCCACCACCATCACCACCGGAAGCTGTTCCTGCACCACCCATTCCGACAGCGGGCGCAGATCGTTCATCAGGCTGCGCCAGCCGCCCGTGCCTTCAACCACCACGTGATCGACCTTCTCGCACAGGCTCGCCAGACCGTTGGACAGCAGAGGGTAATTAATCAGGCCGCTGTGCGCCACGCTGCTCTCCTCTTCGCTTAACGCAATAGGATTGATCGCGTGATAAGGCAGTTCCAGTGACGAGACGCTTTGCAGTACCAGGGCGTCTTTATTACGCAATCCCTCTGGCGTCTCTTTACTTCCTTTTGCGACCGGTTTGTACCCTGCCACGCGTTTACCGCTTGCTGCCAGCGCCTGCAGCAATGCGCGGGATACAACGGTCTTGCCGACAGAGGTATCTGTACCAGTAACAAAGAAACGCTTAAGCATGACTCACTCCACCTCTTGGGTATGCTTCGAAAATATAAACCAGGTAAATAATTCAGTGGAGGAAGTCTACGGGATGCGTGCGCTACCCGGCTTGAGATAGCGCAATTTTTCTTACATCTGCAAAAAAGAGTTAACCCTGTAACAGGCGGATCAACAGCGAGCCGTTATACATGGCATCTTTGACCAGCGCGGCGCCGGCCATCGTGCCCTGATTGGAAAACTGGGTACTTTCTACCGCAATGTTCCGGCTGTAGGCGGGAAGCGACTGCTGCTGAATGCAGGCCGTAATCGCCGGGAAGAGGATCTCCGCCGCCTGGCTCAGCGGTGAGCCAATAAGGATTTTTTGCGGGTTGAAGAGGTTCACCATAATCGCCAGAATGCGGCCAACGTTATTCCCCACCCCGGTAATGATGTCCTTCGCCAGCAGATCGCCCTGACGCGCCGCGGCGCAGAGAGAATCCACCGTGAGGGGTTGTCCGTGCAGCGAGGAGCTCATGGACTGACTGAGCCTGACCTGCGCCAGCTCCAGCACGCTTTCCACGCTGGCAATGGTCTCCAGACAGCCGTGGTTCCCGCAGTAGCAGCGCTTACCGTATGGGTCGACCTGGGTATGGCCAATTTCCACCAGACTGCTGCTTCCGGCGTGGAGAAGACGTCCGTCGGTAATGACGCCTGCCCCGACGTTATGATCGATAACCACCTGAATCACATCCCTCGCCCCGCGTGACGCGCCGAACAGCGCCTCCGCCATGGTCCAGGCGCTGATGTCATGCTGAATATAGACCGGCACGCCGGTATGGTTTTTCAGCACTTCGCCCAGCGGCATCTCTTTAACATCGTCGTAAAACGGCATGCGGTGAACAATGCCATTTTCGGTATCAATAATACCCGGCATGGTGATGGCAATGGCCGTTAAGCGTTCAAGCTTCTGCTGGTGACGAATAAAGAAGCGATCGATATGCGAAACAATCGCGTCGAGGAGCGGTTCCCCGGCGTTGAGCGGCAGATCAAGACGGTCTTCCACCACCAGCTTGCTGCTGAGATCGCGCAGCGCAAGGAAGATCTCCCCCCGGCTGATGCGCAGCGACAGGTAGTGCCAGGCCTCCGTCTCCACCACCAGCCCGACTGCCGGACGGCCACGGCTGCCCGGCTCCTGAATTTCCGTCTCCTGAACCAGGTGCGCTTCCAGCATCTCGCGGACAATCTTGGTAATACTGGCGGGTGCCAGCTGTGCCAGGCGCGAAAGATCGATACGCGAAACCGGACCAAGCTGATCAATCAGGCGATACACCGCGCCAGCGTTGGTCTGCTTAATCTGATCAATATGCCCTGGCTGACTATCAGCGACCACCTCGTACTCCCTTATTTTCGAGCTTCGAAATAAACTGTTGGCTATGGTGAAGCACTTGCAGGGCTGCCGTCAAATATTTACTTAGCCATGTGATTTACTGCACATTTTTGCCCACTTTTCCCTGAAAATGCCGCCCGGCGGAGGCGTTCATCAACTGCTGTTTGAAACGCTGTGCGGCATGGCTCTGTTCGCGATGTTTTGCCCAGACCAGCCACATCTCTGAAACGGCATCCTCTTCGGCGATGGTCACCCAGCGCATTTCGCGCAGTTGTACCCGTTTAAAGGAGGCCGGAAGAATAGACACCCCCAGCCCTGCGGCGACCAGGCCGATAATGGTCATCGCTTCCCCGACTTCCTGGGTGATAACCGGGGCAAGATCGTAGCGGCGCATCAGCCCCAGGATATCGTCATACAGACCCGTTCCGACCTGCGGGTCAAAAAAGACAAACGGCTCGTTTGCCAGCTCTGCCAGCGAAACCGCGGGACGCGACGCCAGCGGGTGATCGTGCGGGATCATGGCCATCAGCGGCTCGCGCAGGATCACCTCCCACGCCAGCGAGTCCGGCAGCTGGGTATTACGCATCAGCCCCAGATCCAGCGAACCTTCATTGAGCGGCGCGATCTGCTCGCGGGTGTTGATCTCGCGCGTTTGAATATGCACATCCGGGAAATGGCGACGGAATGACGACAGGGTTTCCGAGACGGCGCTGATAAACGGTGCGGACGAGGTAAACCCGATGCGCAACTCTCCGGCCTCCCCGAGATAGAGCCGTTCTGCCCGGGCGGCGGCGTCCTCGACCATGCTCAGAATCTGTCGGCTATCGATGAGAAACTGCTTACCCGCCGCCGTCAGGCTCACGCTGCGGTTGGTGCGGGCCAGAAGGCGCGCCCCGACCTGCTGCTCCAGGATCTGAATCTGCTGGCTTAAGGGCGGCTGAGAGATGTTCAGCCGTGCCGCCGCGCGGCCAAAATGCAGCTCTTCGGCGACGGCGACAAAGTAGCGGAGATGACGCAGCTCGATATTCATATTTCTAAAGTATCATTTGAGATTATTAATATATTAGACAGAATATTTACATTTTCCTACCCTTATCAGGTGGTCATACCCGTCACCAGAAATCACGGGGATGTTTAAGCAAGGAAACTGTGTGAGTCGTACAACTGCCATTGATATCGATCCGGCGAGCGATATCGATGATTTACCTGCAACATCGCAGCCGGTTCAGTTCATTAAACGTGGTACCCCCCAATTTATGCGCGTCACGCTGGCGCTCTTCTCCGCCGGTCTGGCGACCTTCGCCCTGCTCTATTGCGTTCAGCCGATCCTGCCCGTGCTCTCCCATGAGTTTGGCGTTTCACCCGCCAGCAGCAGCGTATCCCTCTCTATTTCAACCGGTATGCTGGCGATTGGCCTGCTCTTTACCGGGCCGCTGTCCGACGCCATCGGCCGTAAACAGGTGATGGTAACCGCGCTGATGCTGGCCTCGGTTTGTACGCTACTCTCGACCATGATGACCAGCTGGCACGGCATTCTGGTGATGCGCGCGCTGATTGGGCTCTCGCTCAGCGGCGTGGCGGCGGTCGGGATGACCTACCTCAGCGAGGAGATCCACCCGAGCTTTGTTGCCTTCTCTATGGGGCTATACATCAGCGGGAACTCGATTGGCGGGATGAGCGGGCGTCTGCTGAGCGGGGTATTCACGGACTTCTTTAGCTGGCGTATTGCGCTGGCGGTCATCGGCTGTTTCGCGCTGGCATCCGCCCTGATGTTCTGGAAAATTCTGCCGGAATCGCGTCATTTCCGCCCGACATCGCTGCGCCCGAAAACGCTGTTTATCAACTTCCGCCTGCACTGGCGCGACAAGGGGCTGCCGCGCCTGTTCCTGACCGGCTTCCTGCTGATGGGCTCGTTCGTCACGCTGTTTAACTATATTGGCTATCGCCTGATGCTCTCGCCGTGGCATCTGAGCCAGGCTCTTGTCGGTTTACTCTCGGTTGCGTATTTGACCGGAACGTGGAGTTCGCCGAAGGCCGGGGCAATGACCGCCCGCTATGGCCGCGGCCCGGTCATGCTGTTCTTCACATCGGTGATGCTGATCGGCCTGCTGCTGACGCTCTTCTCCTCCCTGTGGCTGATTTTTGCTGGCATGCTGCTCTTCTCCGCGGGTTTCTTCGCTGCCCACTCGGTTGCCAGCAGCTGGATTGGCCCGCGCGCGCGTCGCGCCAAAGGTCAGGCATCGTCTCTTTATCTGTTTAGCTATTACCTGGGGTCCAGCATCGCCGGGACGCTCGGCGGCGTGTTCTGGCATAGCTACGGCTGGAACGGCGTGGGCGGGTTTATTGCGCTGATGCTGTGCGCGGCGTTGCTGGTGGGGGGAAGCCTGCATAAACGTCTGAGATAATATGCTCGCGGGCGGACGTCCGTTTCCCGAAAAACGGCACCAGCGTACTGGTGCCGTTTTTCGTTCAGGAATCCCAGGCCTGTTCTATCTTACCGGCTTCAAACTGCGGAGGCGGTTTTCGGAAACGGCGCGTGAGCCATGTCAGGTAAAGGATCCCCAGCGCCGCCCAGATGAGGCCAAGCGTCAGGGACGTCGCTTCGAGGTTTATCCACAGCACGCCGACCGTGACGGCACCAATGAGCGGCAGCAGGAGATAGTGGAACCGATCTTTCCACGTTTTGTTCATCCCCTTGCGCCGCCAGAAATGGTTGTACACCGAGAGATTAACAAACGTAAACGCCACCAGCGCGCCAAAGTTGATCAGCGCCGTCGCGGTCACGAGATCAAAGTACAGGGCCGACAGCGCCACTATCCCAACCATAATGACGTTCAGGGCCGGAGTACGCCATTTCGGATGCACGTAGCCAAACACCCGCTCCGGAAACACGTTGTCACGCCCCATCACATACAGTAAGCGAGAGACGCTGGCGTGCGAGGCCAGGCCTGAAGCGAGCGTATTCACAAACGTGGTACACAGAAACACCGACTGGAAGAGCTTGCCGCCCACGTACAGCGCGATTTCCGGCAGCGCGGCGTCCGGGTTTTTGAAGCGCGCGATCGTCGGGAAAAAGAGCTGCATGAAAAACGAGGCAACAATAAATATCAGCCCGCCATACAAAGCGGTGAGGAAGATGGCTTTGGGGATCACCCGCGCCGCGTTTGGCGTCTCTTCCGACAGCGTGGTGACCGCGTCAAAGCCGAGGAAAGAGAAGCAGACGATAGTCGCGCCGGTAATAATCGGGATCAGGTGTGCGTTCTCGCTGATAAACGGCTGGAGCGACCAGACGGTGCCGACGCCCTCTCCCTTATGCAGACCGTGCACCACGAGTATGACAAACACCACCATGATGGCGATCTGCACCAGCACAAACAGGGTGTTAAAGTTGGCGACCAGATTCACACTCTTCAGGTTCGCCAGCGTCAGGATCGTCACAAACCCCACCACCCAGACCCACGGCGGGACTTCAGGGAACAGCGCGGAAAGGTAGATCTTCGCCAGCAGCACGTTGATCATCGGCAGGAAGAGATAATCCAGCAGCGATGACCAGCCGACCATAAAGCCTAAATGGGGGCCGATCGATTTCTGCGTGTAGGTGTACGCAGAGCCCGCTTCCGGGAACTGTCGTACCAGTTTGCCGTAGCTGATGGCGGTAAACATGACGCCAGCCAGCGCCAGGAGATACGAGGCGGGCACGTGGCCGTTGCTGATACCGGACACAATGCCGAAGGTATCAAACACGGTCATGGGGGTGAGATAAGCCAACCCCATCATGACCACCTGCCAGAGCTTGAGGGAACTGCGCAGCCGGGTTCTGCCGGCCATGCGCGGCGAGTCAAGAGAGGTGTTAGTCGCCATAAACCGTCCCCCCCATGCTTACCGTGGTTTGCAATCGCGCTGTCCTTAACGCAAACCTGCTTAGCAAAGGGGGAAGTTGTAAAGAACACACGCGATCGTACCAGCGCACCGTCTCTGGCTCGCACTCACAGCAGGCGCCTGACTGGCCCCCTTCGCCCTGCGGATAGTTGAACATCTGCATCATTTCCTACCTCGTCACACAGTGTCGTTAAGAAAATCCCTGTGCCGCCTGCGCTCCATAACGCGACTCCCGGGAGAAAGCTGGCGTGCCAGCGAACAGTTAGGCCAGGCTCCGCGCAGGCCGTTTGGTGATACGTGTCAGATGAAACAAAGCGGCCCCTTACCGGGGCACGTCATCAGGCGTTTTTCAGCATCCACTCAATTTCCGTTTCGGTAATCAGGCGTTCAAACTGCAGTAATTCATCGTTTTTGCAGGCGTGATAGACGTGGCAGAAACGTTCGCCCAGCCGCTCGCGAAGGCTATCGTTTTGCATAAATTCCCACAGCGCATCGCTCTGACGAATCGGGAACGGCAGCCCGTCCTGCTCCAGACCGTTGCCTTCCACTTCTTCCTGCAGGGGTAAATCGTTATCCAGCCCATGTAAAATGCCGGCAAAAATCGCCGCCATCACCAGATACGGATTCGCGTCAGCGCCCGCCACCCGGTACTCGACCCGATGGTTATGGCGATCGCCGCAGGGGATACGCAGGGCAACGGTGCGATTATTGTGCCCCCATGACGCCTGCGTCGGCACGTACATCCCCGGCTGGAAACGGCGGTAGGAGTTGACGTTCGGTGCCAGCAGCGCCATGGACGCAGGCATCAGGTCGATCATCCCGGCCAGCACGCGTTTCAGCAGCGCGGAATCCTCGCCGTTGGCGTCTGCGAGCACGTTTTCGCCTCGGTTGTTTTGCATGCTGATGTGGATATGCATCCCGCTGCCCGCATGTTCTTCATACGGCTTTGCCATAAACGTGGCGTGCATCTTATGTTTTTCCGCCATCTGCCTGACGAGACGTTTAAGCGCCAGCGCATCATCGCAGGCGTCGAGCACGTTTTCCGTATGGTGCAGGTTTATCTCAAACTGGCCCGGGGAGGCCTCAGCCACTGCCCCGTCGGCCGGGATCAGCTGCAGCTGCGCCAGTTCGTCAATATCGTTCAGCACGTCAGCAAAATGGTTAAGATTATCAACCGAGTAGACCTGACTCTGCGTGTTACGCACGTCGGTCCCCGGCGCGCAGGGTGGCTGCAGATAGCCGTCGGCATCGCGTTTACGGTCAAGTAAATAGAACTCCAGCTCTACCGCTACCACGGGGAACAGGCCGCGCTGGCGCAGCTGCTGCCAGAGTCGGTTGAGTACGTTCCGCGGCTCAACGTCAAAGGGAGCGCCATCTTCATCGACCATGGTGAGCTGCACCTGACCAATGTATTCCGGGTCGGCGGCGGACGGCGTCAGGGTGCCCGGCACCGGCACGCAGATACAGTCCGGCTCGCCGAGCTCCTGCCCCAGACCCGCCTCTTCCACGACGTTACCTAAAATGTCCATGGCGAAAACCGATGCCGGGAAATAGCAGCCTTTTTCAAGCTTGCTCAGTCCGGCAACCGGGATGCGCTTGCCGCGAAAACAGCCGTTCAGGTCGGTCAGGAGGACATCAATAAACTGGGTGTCAGGATACTTTTCTAAATAGCGCTTCACTTCCTGCGTAAAGGCGCTGCCCCGCCTCTCATCCGTGTGCTGCACAAAGTTCTCAACTTCTACGATATTGGTTTCCATGATTTACCACCGTTTTTGGGATTTGCGTTCGCTGCTCTGGACTGTCAAATATAATGTCCACCCTATCGAATCTGTATGCAAATAAATTGTTTGTCAAATGTTAAATTAAGTTTGCAAAAGGCAGATCCCGTTGCTAGATTGAGAAAATATTGAACGAAAAGGCCGTTTATAAGGCGAAAATGGCCTAAATTTAGTCCACTTTGTGAGGGCGATCATGGAAAATATAATGAACAAGCCAGTTATTGGCGTGGTGATGTGTAGAAACAGGCTTAAGGGTCATGAGACCCAGACCCTGCAAGAAAAGTACCTGAATGCCATTATTAACGCGGGGGGTTTACCAATTGCCTTACCGCATGCGCTGGCAGAGCCAGAGCTGCTCACCGCTCTGCTGCCCACCCTGGACGGGATTTACCTGCCGGGCAGCCCAAGTAACGTGCAGCCGCACCTTTATGGTGAAAACGGCGATGAGCCTGACGCCGATCCCGGGCGAGATCTTCTGAGTATGGCGCTGATTGCCGCCGCGCTCGAAAGGCGCATCCCCATTTTCGCCATCTGCCGGGGGCTGCAGGAACTCGTTGTTGCGACGGGGGGGACGCTGTATCGCCGCCTGTTCGAGCAGAACGACCTGCTCGAGCACCGGGAAGATCCTGAACTGCCGGTTGAGCTACAATACGCCCCGTCTCATGAAGTTCAGGTTCAGGAGGGAGGACTGCTGTCTCAATTAATACCAGGCTGTAACACATTTTGGGTAAACTCGTTACACGGGCAAGGTGCACGGACGTTAGGACCACGGCTTCGCGTGGAGGCCCGCTCGACGGATGGGCTGGTCGAGGCGGTCAGCGTTTATGACCACCCTTTTGCCCTCGGCGTGCAATGGCACCCCGAATGGAACAGCAGCGAGTACGCCCTGTCCCGTATGTTGTTTGAAGGTTTTATCACCGCCTGTCAAAGCCACATTGCCGAGAAGCAGCGGCTTTGACCACTACCGTAAAGGAAATGCAACTATGAGCGATGACGGACTGGCGCCAGGGAAACGTCTGTCTGAGATCCGCCAGCAGCTGGGTCTCTCACAGCGGCGTGCCGCCGAACTGTCTGGGTTAACACACAGTGCCATCAGCACCATTGAGCAGGACAAAGTCAGTCCTGCTATCAGTACGCTGCAAAAGCTGCTGAAAGTTTATGGGCTGTCGCTCTCGGAATTCTTTTCGGAACCGGAAAAACCTGATGAACCGCAGGTGGTTATTAATCAGGAAGACCTTATCGAAATAGGCAGTCAGGGGGTTTCGATGAAGCTGGTTCATAACGGAAATCCGAACCGTACGCTGGCGATGATTTTTGAAACTTACCAGCCTGGAACCACGACCGGAGAGAGGATCAAACACCAGGGTGAGGAGATCGGTACGATACTGGAAGGTGAAATATTGCTGACCATTAATGGCCAGCAATATCACCTGGTTGCGGGGCAAAGCTATGCCATCAATACCGGCATACCGCACAGCTTCAGCAACACCTCGGCAGGCATCTGCCGCATTATCAGTGCCCACACTCCCACCACGTTCTAATTACCACTCAGTCCCGGCGTAAGCGCGCTTACGCCGGGAAATATAAAAACGATCGCTGTCGGCATTTAACGGGTTAATTCCCGGGATGCCCCACGGCTTCGTATTGCCTGAAACGGCCATGCCTTTATTTATCTGATTGCGAAAGAAAGGAGTGAATATGCATTTTCAGCACCTGACTTACTGGCAGGATAAAGCAAAAAACAGCGCCATTGAGAACCGGTTATTTATTAACGGTGCCTATTGTGACGCCGCCGATAATGCCACGTTTGACACCGTCAATCCCGCGACCCAGCAGACGCTGGCGAACGTCGCACGGGGCAAGCAGGCGGACGTGGACCGCGCGGTTCAGGCCGCGCGTGCGGTATTTGAGCGCGGTGACTGGTCGCAGGCGTCTCCGGCGCAGCGCAAGGCCGTGCTAAATACGCTCGCCGATTTAATGGAACGCCATAGCGAAGAGCTGGCCTTACTGGAAACGCTGGACACCGGTAAACCCATCCGCCACAGCCTGCGCGACGATATTCCCGGCGCGGCGCGCGCCATTCGCTGGTACGCCGAAGCGGCGGATAAAGTCTACGGCGAAGTGGCGCCTACGGGTCCGGGCGAGCTGGCGATGATCGTGCGCGAGCCCATCGGAGTTGTCGCGGCCATCGTCCCCTGGAACTTCCCGCTGCTGCTGGCCTGCTGGAAGCTGGGCCCGGCGCTGATCGCGGGCAACAGCGTGGTATTGAAACCATCGGAGAAATCACCGCTCACCGCCCTGCGGCTGGCCGGACTGGCGAAAGAGGCGGGCCTGCCGGACGGCGTGCTGAACGTGATAAGCGGTTACGGCCACGAAGCGGGCCAGGCGCTGGCACTGCATCCGGAGGTCGAGGTGCTGACGTTTACCGGCTCTACCCGTACCGGCAAGCAGCTGCTGAAGGACGCGGGAGAAAGCAACATGAAGCGCGTCTGGCTGGAGGCGGGCGGCAAAAGCGCCAACATTATCTTTGCCGACTGTCCGGACCTGGACAAGGCCGTGAGCGCGACCGCCGCCGGGATTTTTTATAACCAGGGGCAAGTCTGTATCGCCGGCACCCGCCTGCTGCTTGAAGAGAGCATCGCTGATGACTTCCTGGCAAGGCTGAAGGCGCAGGCCCGCCACTGGCAGCCGGGCGATCCGCTCGACCCCGACAGCACGATGGGGATGCTCATCGACGCCGCGCACGCCGATACCGTCCACACGTTTATTCGCGAGGGAACCCGGAAAGGTACGCTGCTGCTGGACGGGCGGGAACAATCATGGCCTTCCGCAGTCGGTCCAACCATTTTCGTCGACATCGACCCTGCCTCCCCGCTGTGCCGGGAAGAGATTTTCGGGCCGGTGCTGGTCGTCACCCGTTTTAAAACCGAAGAGGAAGCCTTAACGCTGGCCAACGACAGTGAATATGGGCTTGGCGCGGCGGTATGGACCCGCGATCTCTCCCGCGCGCACCGCATGAGCCGCCGCCTGAAGGCAGGCTCGGTCTTCGTCAATAACTATAACGACGGTGATATGACCGTTCCCTTTGGCGGCTTTAAGCAGAGCGGCAACGGTCGCGATAAGTCCCTGCACGCGCTGGAAAAATTTACCGAACTGAAAACCATCTGGATTGCCATGGAGCCTCAATCATGACCGAACATACCACCAGCTACTACGCGGCCAGCGCGAACGCTTACGAACCTTTCCCGACGCTTAACGAGTCGATCAGCTGTGACGTGTGCGTGGTGGGCGGCGGCTATACCGGCCTCTCCTCCGCGCTGCATCTCGCCGAAATGGGCTATGACGTGGTGCTCCTTGAAGGGGCGCGCATCGGCTTTGGCGCCAGCGGACGCAACGGCGGCCAGCTGGTTAACTCCTACAGCCGCGACATCGACGTGATCGAGAAAAACTACGGCCCCGATGCTGCCAGAGCCCTCGGAAGCATGATGTTTGAAGGCGGGGAGATCATCCGGGAGCGTATCCAGCGCTATCAGATCCAGTGCGACTATCGTCCCGGCGGGCTCTTTGTGGCGCTAAACCATAAGCAGCTGGAGACGCTGGAGGAGCAAAAGGCGAACTGGGAACGCTACGGCAACACGCAGCTGGAGCTGCTGGACGCCAGCGCCATCCGCCGGGAAGTCGACAGCGAACGCTATACCGGCGCGCTGCTGGACCGCAGCGGGGGGCACATTCATCCGCTGAACCTGGCGATCGGCGAAGCGGACGCCATTCGCCTGAACGGCGGGCGGGTGTATGAACAGTCCCCGGTGACTGCCATTCAGCACACCAGCCCGGCCGTGGTGAGCACGCAGCATGGTCAGGTGACGGCCCGCTACGTGATCGTCGCCGGGAATGCCTATCTGGGCGATAAGATTGAACCGGAGCTGGCAAAACGCAGCATGCCCTGCGGCACCCAGGTGGTGACCACCGCCCCGCTGCCGGAAGAGCTCGCCCGCACGCTGATCCCCAATAACTACTGCGTGGAAGATTGCAACTACCTGCTGGATTACTACCGTCTCACCGCCGACAACCGCCTGCTGTACGGCGGTGGCGTCGTGTATGGCGCGCGCGATCCGGACGATGTCGAGCGCCTGGTGATGCCAAAGCTGCTCAAAACCTTCCCTCAGCTGGCAGGCGTCAAAATCGACTACCGCTGGACGGGCAACTTCCTGCTGACCCTGTCGCGTATGCCACAGTTTGGTCGTCTGGACAAAAACATCTATTACATGCAGGGCTACAGCGGCCATGGCGTGACCTGCACCCACCTGGCCGGACGGCTGATCTCGGAACTGTTGCGCGGTGACGCCGAGCGTTTTGATGCGTTTGCTAACCTCCCGCACTACCCCTTCCCGGGCGGCCGCAGCCTGCGGATTCCATTTACGGCGATGGGCGCGGCGTACTACAGCCTGCGCGATCGTCTTGGCGTATGATCGTTTCGACAAAAGGGTATCTGACATGAGTAACCAGGAATTTCATCAGCGCAGACTTTCTGCCACCCCGCGCGGCGTTGGCGTAATGTGTAATTTCTTTGCCCGCTCGGCGGAGAATGCCACGCTCACCGACGTGGAAGGCAACGACTATATTGATTTCGCCGCCGGGATCGCGGTACTGAATACCGGCCATCGTCATCCTGAACTGGTGGCCGCAGTGGAAAAACAGCTTCACCAGTTCACCCACACGGCCTACCAGATTGTGCCGTATGAAAGCTACGTTTCATTGGCCGAAAAACTTAACGAGCTGGCCCCGGTGCAAAGCCCGGCCAAAACGGCGTTCTTCACAACGGGCGCGGAAGCGGTGGAAAATGCCATTAAAATCGCCCGGGCTCACACCGGCAGACCGGGTGTGATTGCCTTCGGGGGAGGCTTTCACGGCCGAACCTATATGACCATGGCCTTAACCGGCAAGGTCGCGCCTTATAAGCTGGGATTTGGCCCCTTCCCGGGGTCGGTTTACCACGTGCCGTATCCCTCCGAGCTGCACGGCATCACGACGCAGGATGCCATCACGGCGATAGAACGCCTGTTCAAAGCAGATATTGAGGCGAAACAGGTGGCGGCGATTATTTTTGAACCCATTCAGGGTGAAGGCGGATTCAACGTCGCCCCGCCAGAACTGGTGGCCGCCATCCGCCGTATCTGTGATGAACACGGGATCGTGATGATTGCCGACGAAGTGCAGAGCGGCTTCGCCCGAACGGGTAAGCTGTTTGCGATGGAACACTACGCGGACAAACCCGACCTGATGACGATGGCTAAAAGCCTGGCAGGCGGAATGCCGCTGTCCGGCGTGGTGGGCCGCGCCGAAATCATGGACGCGCCAGCTCCCGGCGGCCTGGGGGGCACCTATGCAGGCAACCCGCTTGCGGTGGCCGCCGCGCACGCGGTGCTGAAGATTATCGACAACGAGTCGCTGTGCGCGCGCGCCCGTGAGCTGGGCGATCGGCTGAAAGCCACGCTGGAGGAGATTCAGGGCACCTTCCCTGCGCTCGTGGCGATAAGGGGAAGAGGATCGATGATTGCGGCGGAGTTTTTTGACCCCGAGAGCCGTGAACCGTCGGCCGCCATCGCGCAGGCGATCCAGCAAAAGGCGCTCGCCCAGGGCCTGCTGTTATTGATCTGCGGCCAGTACGGCAACGTGATCCGCTTCCTTTATCCGCTGACCATTCCGGATGCCCAGTTCAACCAGGCGCTGGCGATCCTGCAACAGGTTATGCGCGATAAGTCCTGAGTGCCTACCGAAAACCGTCTTCCGGAATGCCGGGGACGGTTTCAACAGAGGAGATCGGCACAGATTTCCTCCATGTGGGAAATGTTGGGGAATTGGGTCTGTTTCATTGTATGCTCCCTGAAACACATCCCCGGCATGAGGAAATAAGAATTGCAAAAAACATCAGCCTATCAGTCACTTGTGAAAACCTTCCAGCGTCTCTCCCGCTTCTCGCACCTTACCTCCATCGCCAGCTGGGACATGTTCACCATGATGCCGCCCGGCGGCAGCGCCGCGCGCGGCGAGGCGCTGGCGGAGATGAGCGTCCTGCAGCACCAGATCCTGACCGATAAAAAAGTCGGCGACCTGTTAGCGGCGGCAGCAGGAGAAGATCTGAATGACGTCGAACAGGCCAACCTGCGCGAAATGACGCGCCACTACCAGCAGGCAACCCTGCTGCCGGAATCGCTGGTGGAAGCCAAATCCCTGGCGGGCAGCAGGTGCGAGCACGCCTGGCGCACGCAGCGTCCCGCCAACGACTGGCAGGGCTTTTCCGCCAACCTGAAAGAGGTGGTCAAACTCAGCCGTGAAGAGGCACGCCTGCGGGCGGAAGCCAAAGGCTGCACACCGTACGACGCGCTGCTGGATATTTTTGAGCCCGACATGACCAGCGCCCGTCTGGACGTTCTGTTCGGCGATATGAAATCCTGGCTGCCGGACCTGCTGGCAAACGTCGTGGAAAAGCAGGCGCAACGTTCGTTTGTTCCTCCTCAGGGCCCATTCCCGACCGCAACACAGCGCGAACTGGGCCTGGAAGCCATGAAAATGCTCGGCTTCGATTTTAACGGCGGTCGCCTCGACGTGAGTGCGCACCCGTTCTGCGGCGGCGTGCCGGAAGACGTACGCATCACCACGCGCTACGACGAGGATGAACTGCTCAGCGCGCTGTTTGGCGTGATCCACGAAACCGGACACGCGCGCTACGAACAAAACCTGCCGCGCGCATGGGCAGGACAGCCGATTGCCCTCGCCCGCTCAACCGCGATCCACGAATCCCAGAGCCTGTTCTTTGAGATGCAGCTGGGACGCAGTGAAGCCTTCCTCAAGCATCTTCTCCCTGCGGTGCACGCCCGCTTTGGCAGCCAGGCGGCGTTCAGCGAAGAGAATTTTATTGCCTGGAACCAGCGCGTGAAGCCGGGCTATATCCGCGTCGATGCGGACGAAGTGAGCTACCCGGCACACGTGGTGCTGCGCTATGAGATTGAGCGCGCGCTGATCAACGGCGAGATCGAAGTGGACGATATCCCTGCCCTGTGGGACGAGAAAATGCAGGCCTGGCTCGGGTTATCCACCAAAGACAACTACCGCAACGGCTGTATGCAGGATATCCACTGGACCGACGGCGGTTTTGGCTACTTCCCGTCGTATACGCTGGGGGCCATGTATGCCGCACAGCTGTTCCACGCCGCGAAAACGGCGCTTCCGGGTCTGCAGGCCTCCATCGCTGAGGGCGATTTTTCCGCACTCTTTGAGTGGCTGCGTCAGAACATCTGGCAGCACGGCAGTCGCTTCAGCACGTCGCAGTTAATCACCCAGGCGACGGGTGAAGATCTGAATATCCGTTACTTCCGCGAGCATCTGACCTCCCGTTATCTTTAATCCCTCTGCCGGAGCCTGCTCCGGCACTCTTCTCACCCTTTTCAATAAGAATATGATTTAGCACATATTGCCATGATTGCGCCGGGTGTATGAATGCGTGTCCTTCCGACACAATTAGACTGCTATCAGGCCAGGATTAAAAAAATAAAGGGATCAATGATGAAAGGCATAATGAAAACGGTGTTAGCGATTCTGTGTGCGACCAGTTTAAGTACTTTCGCAGCCACGGATAATACCCCGCAAGACGCGTTCAACGATATTACCCGCTCTCTTGCAGACCTCCAGCCCATCACGTTTCAGGCTCCCGCTGAAAAATATAAGCTGCTGGTGTTTATTGATAATCAGTGCATTTACTGCAGCAATGTAGTGAAAAACGTTAAGCAATATACGGATGCCGGTTTGACGATGTCGTTTCTGACCGTTGCGCCCAGCGCCATTCGCGACTCGGTAATTGAAGATATGGGGCGCGTCTGGTGTTCAGCCGATAAGGTCAAAAGCCTGCAACAAGCGATGGCGGGATTTTTACCGAATAACGACACCACGACAGCGTGCTCCGATCTGATCGCGCGGCAATCTGCACTGGCAGAACGTTTGGGCATTAGCGTCACCCCGGTAATGGTGGTTATTGAGCCTGAATCACGGTCGATTATAGGCAGTCAGTCTCCGGCGGCTATTCTGGCCACACTGAAAAGATAACAGAGACCTGTACGAGCAGCGGCGTTTGGTCTGTTCGTACACTTTTCTCCCCTCTGTACATTCCGTTACACGCCGATACCAATCACTCACGGAAACCCCGAATTTACAGGGATATAGTTATTTCAACGGCCCCGCAGTGGGGTTAAATGAAAAACCAAATTCGAGGGTATGAACATGAAAAAAGTATTAGCTCTGGTTGTTGCCGCTGCTATGGGTCTGTCTTCTGCTGCGTTCGCTGCTGAAACCACTGCTGCACCGGCTGCTGCGGCACCTGCTGCAACGACCACCGCGGCGCCAGCAAAAACTGTCCATCACAAGAAACATCATAAAGCCGCTAAACCGGCTGCAGAGCAAAAAGCCCAGGCCGCTAAAAAGCACCACAAAAAAGCGACCAAACCAGCTGCAGAGCAGAAAGCCCAGGCTGCTAAAAAGCACCACAAAAAAGCGACCAAACCGGCTGTAGAGCAGAAAGCCCAGGCTGCTAAAAAGCATCACAAAAAAGCAGTAAAACACGAAGCTGCTAAACCAGCTGCACAGCCAGCTGCGTAAGAGTACAAGCTAAACCGTGCCCTTCGGGGCACGTTGGTAAACCGGCGCTGAACCGGAACAGGTTCCGCGCCGTTTTTTTTTATCCGGAGGGCGTATGCTGCGGCGCTATCGGTTTGAGCTGATTCTGATCCTGCTTATTTTATGCGCGCTCATCGCCAGCCATTTTTATCTTTCCTGAATGTAGCACGCTGATTTTACTCCCACTTTAGCGCTGTCCCGTCTATAGTATTTTCATAGGGTTCACTTTTAATAATCATAATTACCCCCACCAGAGTGAGATATGCGTAAATCTGTTGTGTTGTTACTGGGAACGTTTGGTCTTTTTTCTGGATTCTCACATGCGGATGATGGCGGTGATGACACCATTAGCGCGAAAGAGCTAAAGACGCTTTTTTTCAATCATGACGACCGTACGCGCGTCGCCGATCCCACCCAGGCGCCCTGGGATGCTATAGGTCAACTGGAAACCGCCAGCGGTAACTTATGTACTGCGACGCTGATTACCCCTCAGCTTGCCCTGACGGCAGGTCACTGTCTGTTAACGCCGCCAAACGGCAAGCCGGATAAAGCGGTGGCCTTGCGGTTTGTGTCGCAAAAAGGCACCTGGCGCTATGAAATCCACGGCATTGAAGGCCGGGTCGATCCGTCTCTCGGCAAACGGCTGAAACCGGATGGTGACGGCTGGATCGTGCCACCGGCGGCCGCCTCATGGGACTTTGGCCTGATCGTTTTACGCTATCCCCCTTCCGGCATTACGCCGCTGCCGTTATTTGACGGCGATAAAGACGCACTCACCGCCGCGCTGAAAGCCGCCGACCGGAAGGTGACGCAGTCCGGCTATCCTGTCGACCATCTGGATACCCTTTACACCCACACCGACTGTATTGTCACGGGCTGGGCGCAAACCAGCGTACTCTCGCACCAGTGTGATACGTTGCCGGGCGACAGTGGTTCACCGCTGATGCTGAAAACAGATAACGGCTGGCAGTTGATTGGCGTGCAGAGCTCTGCACCGGCGGCGAAAGATCGCTGGCGGGCCGATAACCGGGCCTTGTCCGTGACCGGCTTTCGCGACAAGCTGGAAGCGCTGGCGCAGCAGTAAATCAGCATCGTCTGACCTGATGTAATGCCCTGATTGACTCAATCGGCATCGGCTGGCTGAACCAGAAACCCTGCAGTTGATCGCAGCCAGCCAGCCGCAGCAGTTTCATTTGTCTTTCGGTTTCGACCCCTTCGGCGACCACCGCCATCCCCAGCGCGTTGGCGATCCGCACCGTGCCGCTCACCAGCGCGGCCGCCTGTTCATCGTGGTCCACCAGCCCGGCCAGCGATTTATCAATCTTGATGGTGTCGAAGTTAAAACGCCGCAAATAGCCAATGCTGGAATAGCCGGTGCCAAAGTCGTCCAGCGCCACCGCGGTGCCCAGCGCTTTAAGATTGGCTATCGCCATGCGGGCACGCTCCGGGTTTTCCAGCACATAGGACTCCGTGACCTCCAGCTGCAGTCGGTTGGCAGGGAAATGGGTGGTCTCCAGCACGCTGGCCACTTTGTCTTCGAAGGCGGGATCGCGGAATTGTGCGGGAGAAATATTAACGGAAAGCGTTAAGTCACCGTACGGCTGGAGATCCTGACAGGCGCGCTGCAACACAAACTGGCCCAGTTTGTAAATCAGACCGCTGGTCTCCGCGATGGCGATGAAGGTATCCGGGCCCAGCGGCCCTTCCGGGCGACGCGGCCAGCGGACTAACGCTTCGACGCTGCTCATTTTCTGGCTGCGGGCGTCAATAATCGGCTGATACCAGACCTCAAACTCATCGCGCTCCAGACCGTTACGGATCTGATTTTCAATCGCCAGCTTGCGCTCACGGGCGCTGTTCAGCTCGGCGTCGTAGTGGGTGATACGCCCTTTCCCGCTCATTTTGGCATGGTACATGGCAATATCGGCGCGACGAAACAGCTCGGAGCTGGTGCATTCAATCAGGGTTCCGCTGGCGATCCCGATACTGGCCCCGATATGGATGGTGCGTTCCCCCAGCTGAATCGGGGTGGAGAGAGAATCCAGCACCGACACGGCAAAAGCGGTGGCCTGTGTCTCTGCCTTATCACCGCCGATTGTCATGGCAAACTCATCCCCGCCCATACGCGCCAGCATTCCCCCCGGCGGCACGCGTTCACTCAGCGTTTTCGCAATCGCCACGATGAGATCGTCACCCACGCTGTGGCCGTAGATGTCATTCACGTCTTTAAAGCCATCCAGATCGATAAACACCACGCTTTTGACGTCGATATCTCCGCGTAAGCTCACCCGATCCAGCGCCTCGATGAGCGCTCGCCGGTTCGGCAGATGGCTTAGCCAGTCCGTTCTGGCCACCAGACGTGCCTGGCTTTCTCCTCGCGCAAGCTTGTACAGCCCCACGCTGCTCACCAGAATAAAGAGCAGGATCAGGGCCGATGCCAGCACGACAATCTGGGTGATATCAGAGGATGCCGCCCGGGCGGCCTGCGCTCCCGGAAGCCGTGCCTGCCAGTAAGATAGCCCAGCAGCTCCCCTGCCGAACTGCGCAGCGGCATACTCAGCTCGTTAATTTTATCCGGCGTAAAGTGCAGGTTATCGATCTGAAAGGTCGACCCCAGGTCGGATAAAATTCTGGCGTTCAGATGACGGGTGATTACCAGATAGCGGCGCGTTCCGTCGGTAACCTGTAATCTTCCGACCATCGGGCGAATCAGCCCAATGCCCACAAAGGCGACGCCGCTTCGCGTTTTGCTGATCCCGGCATAGATATTTTTATCGCCTGATAAGGCGCGCGCGTGCTGAGCAATAAGCGCCTTCAGCCCCTTACCGAAAAAATCGAGATTCGTCTCCTGAAATGGCTGACTTTGAAACGATCCCCAGATGACGTTGAAATGCTCATCAAGCACGAAGGTGCCATCATAGAGGTTGTTGATTTTAAAGCCGGCGCCCCAGGTGTTATACAACCAGTTGGTATCGAGCGTGGGACGGTAGGCCTCCCGCACCGCATCGTCCCAGACGGCGTTATCCAGCACCAGCGAGGAGACGCGGTTGACCGATGTCTGAATGGCCCCCTGCACGGAAAGCGCCGCGCGGTGTTCATCAATTTCATTGGTTTTGGTGCTGATAAGATGCAGGGAAAGATAGAGGAGTGCGACGACGGAGATGATTAAGCCGATGCCCGCCATAAAGACCATGGCAAACAACGTTCTCGCGGTGGGAATATTGCGCCAGCTTAATGTGCGATACATCCGCCATCCTCTTCAGGGTTTTGCTTTTCTAAGCGTAATACAGGCAGCGAATTTCGCTGCCTGTAAAGGATGGCTTTATGAGCGTCAGGCGAGTTTTATCATAATCATACCGGCAAGCAGCAAGATGAGTCCCATCCAGCCCTTGTTATTTAAACGCTGACCGAAGAGCACCCAGCCTGCGGCCAGCGTGGCGGCGATACCAAAACCGCCCCACAGCGCATAGGCCACCGACAGGTCAATCCCTTTTACCGCCTGGGACAGCGCGCTGAACGCGCCCAGAACCGCGGCAATCGACATCAGGCCGTAGAGCTTACGGCGAAAACCATCGGAGAATTTCAGCAGAACGTTCGCCAGAATTTCCAGCACGATGGCAAACCCCAGCCAGGCCGCATGAACCCACTCAAACTGTTGCATGGTTCTGCTCCTTCTGCACTTTAGACGGCTTACGGGTACCTGATTTAATCAGCACAATACCCGCGACCAGCGTCGTTAATCCGGCGATCTTCATTGTTGTTAATGTTTCGTCAAATATCAGCACGCTGAACAGCGTAATCAACAAAATACCGATCCCTTCCCACAGGGCATACGCGATGCCCAGCGCAATTTTTTTCACCGCAAATGAGAGGAAAATATAAGAAAGCGAAATCATCACCAGCATCAAAATAAAACCAGTATTGCCATCGCTGACGCTTGCCCACTTCATCGACAGCGTGCCGGTAATTTCAGCAATAATAGCCAGTGCTAATAAAATCCAGTAAAACATGTTTTTCTCCTGCTTGAGAATATAATCCATCGTGGCCCGCTGCGTGCAGCAAACCCAAAAATACGAATTGAAATCAGTCAGCTAAGCGCTTAGCGCCAGCTCAGGCAGAAGAAATGACTAGAGTGCGGTGCGCCAGTGTTGCTCACCAGAAAGCAGGCAGAAAGAGGTGGAGTATACAGCAGTATTGTTTGAAGAGTACGTCCTGAACATATTGTCCATAAAATTACAATTATCCGCGTTGTTGCTTCTCGTCTTTGCGGATGAAAATTGTCCTCGGTAGTTAAACACACCGAATTTGTACCATAAGCCAGGATTTTACTCAAAGTCTTTGCAATTCTTTACCCACCCCGTTTGATTTTGGTTAGTTTATTGCAAGGCCTTTCGCCTTTATTATAAAAATAACGAAAATTGCGGAGTCACCATGGCTAAACCCATCATTACCCTGAACGGGTTAAAAATTGTCATCATGCTGGGCATGCTGGTGATCATATTGACAGGCGTGCGCTTTGCCGCCGACATTATTGTGCCCTTTATTCTGGCCCTGTTTATTGCGGTGATCCTCAACCCGCTGGTGCAGCGCATGACGCGGCTGCGCGTCCCGCGCGTGCTGGCCATCACGCTGCTTATCAGCATCATAATTGTGGCGATGGTGCTGCTGGTCGCTTATCTGGGCACCTCGCTCAATGAACTGGCGCGAACGCTGCCGAAATATCGCTCTTCGCTGGCGATCCCCCTGCTGCAGCTGGAGCCCTGGCTGCAGCGCGCGGGGATCGAAATCTCGGTTGAGGAACTCCTGAAATATATCGACCCCAATGCGGCGATGACGATCGTCACCAGCCTGCTGACGCAGCTTTCCAACGCCATGACCTCCATTTTCCTGCTGTTTTTAACGGTGGTGTTTATGCTGCTGGAGGTGCCCCAGCTGCCGGCAAAGCTGCAGCAGATCATGGTCCGTCCGGTTGAAGGAATGGGGGCGATCCAACGCGCGCTGGACAGCGTCTCCCGCTATCTGGTGCTGAAAACCGCCATTAGCCTGGTGACGGGCGTTGTCGTCTGGGTGATGCTTCTGGCGCTGGACGTCCGCTTCGCGTTCGTCTGGGGGTTACTGGCGTTTGCGCTTAACTACATTCCCAACATCGGCTCCGTGCTGGCGGCGATCCCCCCTATCCTTCAGGTGCTGGTTTTCAGCGGGCTTTATGACGCGCTGATCCTGCTGGCCGGATACCTGGTCATCAATCTGGTGTTCGGTAACATACTGGAACCGCGCATGATGGGCCGGGGCCTGGGGCTCTCCACGCTGGTGGTCTTTTTGTCCCTGATATTCTGGGGCTGGCTGCTCGGGCCCGTTGGGATGCTGCTCTCCGTTCCGCTCACCATCATCGTCAAGATTGGTCTGGAGCAGACGGCGGGCGGGCAAAGTATCGCCGTGCTGCTGAGCGATATGAGTCATAAATAGCCGTCATTCCGCCATCGACAGGAGGGGCTTGCGGGTCCTTCCACCTGTACGATAAGTACTGAGCGCCCTCTGCCACTCCGCCAGCGGGTACACCATAACGTCGCTGTACTCACTGCCGGGCAACCTCAGCCAGATGCGCTCGAACTCCGCGCGCCACGCCTCAACGCTGAGCGCATCCAGACCGTTTCGGATATGGAACCACGCCACGCGCGGCGCAGGCCGCCGCTGTGTGAAGGCTTGCCCGGACAGCAGCCCGTAGCAAACAAACATGCCCGGCTCGGGCATCACGCTGAGGATCGCTTCCGCAAGCGGCCCGACGGTGGCATCGTAGACGATATCGCTGCGTGCGGCGACGGTGCCGATTCTGTTTGCGTCATGCTGTGCGACAGGCGTGATGCCCATCGCCTCCAGCCGTTCAGCATGCACGGCAGAACGGTGAATGCCGTACACCGCTTCCGCCCCCGCCTGACGCGCCCACTGCCCCAGCAGGATGGCGCAATCGGATCCCGCAGCCGTGAGCAAGACCCGCTTTCCGCGCGGCGGGTAGCGGGTCAGCATCATCTGCGCCGCCAGCGGGTTGATGTAGGCCCGCGCGGCCAGGCGCGAGTCGACAGCGTCCGGAACGGGTATCGCATACTCTGCCGGGCAGTCCACATAGCGCTGCCAGGTGCCCTGACCGCGCAGCGGCAGGACGCGCTTACCCACCAGATGCTTAAACGAGGCGGGCGCCCCGGTGACAACCCCAACACCTTCATACCCCGCGACCGCCGGTAAGGGTGTTCTGTGGCGATAGGCACCGGTGATGGGGATAAGATCGGACGCGTTGACCGGAGAAAACAGCATCCGCACGCGGAGCTGTCCGGGCGCAAGCGCGCCCAGCGGCGCGTTTTCAGGTTGCAGAACAGAGTCTGGCTCGCCAAACCGGCGATACCAGAGGGCCAGGTTTTCCATTACGATCTCAAGGCTGATAGCGGAACTACTCGCGCCAGCCCATTGCCGGTGCGACATGTTTGAGAATAGACTCAATCACGTGCGCATTATAATCCACCCCCAGCTGGTTCGGTACGGTCAGTAAGAGCGTATCCGCCTCGGCAATCGCCTCGTCTTTTTTCAGCTGTTCAACCAGCTTGTCCGGCTCCGCGGCATAGCTGCGCCCGAAGATGGCGCGCGTTTTCTCATCAAGATAACCCACGCTATCGCTGTCGTTGCGGCTGGCACCGAAATACATCCGGTCACGGTCGTCCATCAGCGCAAAAATACTGCGGCTGACCGACACCCGCGGCTCACGCGTATGCCCTGCCTCTTTCCAGGCCTGACGGTACGCGCGGATCTGTTTTGCCTGCTGAATATGGAACGGCTCGCCGGTTTCATCGTCCTTCAGCGTTGAGCTTTGCAGGTTCATGCCCAGTTTTGCCGCCCATACCGCCGTCGCATTAGAACCCGCGCCCCACCAGATACGCTCGCGCAGCCCTTCTGAATAAGGCTCCAGACGCAGCAGCCCCGGCGGATTGGGGAACATTGGCTGCGGGTTCGGTTTGGCAAACCCTTCCCCACGCAGCACCTCAAGCAGCACCTCGGTATGACGACGCGCCATATCCGACTCGTTTTCCCCTTCCTGCGGGACATAGCCGAAATGCCGCCAGCCATCAATAACCTGCTCCGGTGAGCCCCGGCTGATGCCCAGCTGCAGGCGACCGCCGGAAATCAGGTCCGCCGCGCCCGCATCTTCGGCCATGTACATCGGATTTTCATAGCGCATGTCGATTACGCCGGTGCCAATTTCGATGGTTTTTGTTTTTGCCCCTATAGCGGCCAGCAGAGGGAACGGCGAGCTAAGCTGTCGGGCGAAGTGGTGCACGCGGAAATAGGCGCCGTCTGCCCCCAGCTCTTCAGCCGCCACGGCTAAATCGATGGACTGCAGCAGCGTATCGGCCGCCGAACGCGTGCCGGACTGCGGTGAAGGCGTCCAGTGACCAAAGGATAAAAATCCGATCTTTTTCATAACCCTGTGTCCTGATAATGCGTTGCGTTCTGTCCACTTTACGCATTACCCGGTAAGAATAAATGCCGTTTATTTAACGGAATGGTTCAAATAAATTGACATAACTGACGGGTTCGTCACGACGCAACGTTATGGGATATACTCTTCCCCACTCTTTTCATGGCAGGTAAAACCGGCAATGGCTTTGATCCCCAAAAACTACGCGCGGCTGGAAAGCGGCTATCGCGAAAAAGCATTAAAAATTTATCCATGGGTGTGTGGACGCTGCTCGCGCGAGTTTGTCTATTCCAATCTGCGTGAACTCACGGTTCACCATATCGATCACGACCATACCAACAACCCGGAAGATGGCAGCAACTGGGAGCTGTTGTGCCTGTTTTGCCACGATCATGAGCATTCGAAATACACCGAAGCAGATCGGTACGGCACCACCGTGGTGGCCGGGGAAGACGCGCAAAAAGACGTGGGCGTCGCCACGTTTAACCCGTTTGCCGATTTGAAAGCGATGATGGATAAAAAGAAATAAACCTCTCGCCCCCTCGCTCACATCATGATCCGCGAATTTAGAATGTCCAGGTGATAGCGGCGGTTGCAGACCCCTCATTACGCCGCATCACGATCGGGCTTTGATTGGCATGGTCGCCAAGCCAGGTATAGTCCGCGCTGAGGACAGTTCCCCAGTGAGCATCGAACTGATGGCTCCAGGTCAGGCTGGTGTCGACGCCGTAAAATCCACCCGGCGCAGCATAGCGGCGATAGCCGGTGCGGCGGCTCTGCTGCTCGCTGACCCCATACCAGGTATTCAGGTAACGGCTGTCGCCAAACAGGGCCGCAGACTGAAAGGCTATCGTGTCCTGGTTATTTTGTACCGGGATCAGCGTAACGGAGGCCTGATAGCTTGCCCCCTGACTGTCGGTTAACGGCAGCGTCGCTTTGCCTTCCATGCTCAGCCATGGCGCAGCCTGCCAGCCCACGGCAAGGCCGGTATTCAGGGTGGCATCAATATCCCCCATCCCTTTCAGGTTGTTTGCCCCCTCGCGCCAGCCAGAATTTTTATCAGCCCTTCCGGGGTCGTCGCCCAGCGTGTGTTCGAAATACCAGCCGCTGTCGTTTTGCAGGTCATATCCCACCCCTTTTTGTGCATCAACAAAGAAAGCGCCTTTGCGTCCCTGCAGCACAGGAACCACCTGCCACACCTGCTTGTCTGAGCCTGAGTAACGCGGGGCATATTGCCCTCCCAGCCCGACGGTTAAGGAATCGGACGCGGTGTCATCATCCGCCTGCGCGGCGGATGCCACGACCATCAGAAGCGGGACGGACATATACAGGACTTTTTTTATCGCTATCATACTGCTCTCCTTACAGACGCTGGCGTCTCCTGAGACAGGAACAGCCACACAATGTTGGCGCAGTATGATTTGGCTGAATCAATGAATCGTCGGGATAGTGTTAAGAAATGGTCAAGGTGAACGGATGTTATCCAGAAGAGTGCTGATTATTGAAGATGACGCCGACGCGGCTGGCGTGCTCGAAGCCTATTTACGGCGTGAAAATTACGACGTGACCATTACCGGGGACGGTCTTTCCGGCCTGGATATGGCGCAGCGGTGGAAGCCCGACCTCATCCTGCTGGATGTAATGCTGCCGGGACTTAACGGCACCGAGGTGCTGGCGGGCCTGCGTCGTAAAAGCGATGTGCCGGTGATCATGGTCACGGCCATGGGGGATACTCCCGATCGCATTGGCGCCCTGCGTTACGGTGCCGATGATTACGTTGTGAAGCCTTATCATCCGGGCGAAGTGGTGGCGCGGGTGCAGGCGGTGCTGCGGCGCAGCAGTAAAAAAGAGACAGAGGAAAAGATCCTTCGCTGGCAAACGCTGGCGGTGGATGTCGCCGCCATTGTGGCGTGCGTGGACAACGGCGACGACGCGCCTGTGATGCTCGATCTTACGCCAACGGAATTCTCGCTTCTGGCAACGCTGCTGCGCTCGCCTGCGCACCCGTTTTCCCGCCAGTATTTACTGGAACACTGTTTGCCGGAAAGCGAGGCGCTGGAGCGCGTTGTCGACACCCATATTTATAACCTGCGTAAAAAACTCGAAGCTGTGGGTATTTCCGGCGTGCTGATCAACGTGCGCGGCGTGGGTTACAGGTTCAGACAGCCATGATAAAAAACCGGCACGCCTCTCTGTGGCGCTGGATTTGCGCGCGCATCCTGGCGCTGGCCATCGGCAGCGTGATCGTCATTGCCACCTGCATGTGGCTGCGCTATGCGGTACAGAACTACTGGATCATGGGCAGGATGCCGCCGGCAGTCCGGCAGGAGTTTCTTACGCTCAGCCAGAACCCGCAGGCCAATCCGGCCCGCTTCCACACGATTGTGGATACCTGGTGGGGCCTGAGCTATTCCACGCCGTCCATCGCCTCAGCGGACTGGGTCACGGTGGCCCTGCTGGTGCTGGTGATGATCCCGTTTATTGTGGTGATGGGGCTCAAACACGCCCGCCCGCTGGCGCTGCAGTTCAGCCGCCTTCGCGATGCGGCAAAGGATGTCGCCGAAGGGCAGTTTGGCCGTCAGGCAGAGCTCATCAAGGATGCACCGGCAGAAATGGTCAGCTTTGCGGCGGACTTTAACTCCATGACGGGGCAACTGGCCCGCTATGAGAAAGAGCTCCGCGCCTCGCACGTCGCGATGGCGCACGAGCTGCGCTCGCCCCTGACGGCCGCCATCGGGCGTCTGCAGGGCATGCTAGACGGCGTGTTTGATGCCAGCCCGGCGCAGCTGGGCATGGTGATGAAACAGCTCCAGCACCTCAACCGCCTCACCGACGAGCTCCACCTTCTCTCTTTGGCAGACGCGGGTAACCTTGTGCTGGAGGACCAGCCGTTCTGTCTGGATGAGCTGATTCAGGAGCGGGCTGCCTGGATCATGCCCCAGGCGGATGCGCATCATTTCAGGATAACGCTGCGTAACCCGCACACCAGCCCCTTCCGGGGCGATGCGTTCCGTATGGGACAGGTCGTTACCATCCTCATGGAAAATGCACTACGCTACGGACGCGAAGGCGGCCACCTTGAGGTGGCGCTGCATTACGCCAGCGGGCATTACATCCTCGAATTCACCGATGACGGGCCGGGCGTGTCGCCCCAGTTCTTGCCGGAAATGTTTAAACGCTTTAGCCGCGAGGAGCAGTCCCGCGCGCGGCATTCCGGCGGCAGCGGCCTCGGTTTGTCCATCGCCCGGGCGATTTGCGAGGCGCATGGGGGTGAGATTAGCGCGTCATTACCGGAAACCGGCGGCCTTGCGGTGCGCATTTTGTTGCCCTGGCATCCGTCTGATAATGAAAATCTCCCCTCTTGATAAAGCCTTGACAGAACATCGAATCTTTCTCGACGTAGCGCGCATTTAATAACGCCATTCCCTTTATGGAGCGGCGTTATGTCAGACGAATTTTTTCTCTCCCTCCGCCACTGCCTGCATCATTTGTACGGCGTGGCGCGCACCTTTTCCTGGCTGCATTTTCTTCCCCTGGCCCTGCTTGCGCTGGCGATTTTTCCGCTGGCCGGCTGCGGTGATAAACACGAAAACAAACCTGATCCAGTGCGTAAGGTACGCTACGTCGTCGTTGGCTCCGCCCAATCCCTTCCCGCGCTGGAAAGAACCGGTGAGATCCATGCCCACGATGAAACGACCCTGAGCTTTCGCACCGGAGGCCGGATACTGACGCGTAGCGTTGATATTGGCGACCGGGTCACTGCCGGGCAGCTGCTGGCCACGCTTGATAATACGACCGGGCAAAACCAGCTCGACAGCGCCACGGCCGACTATGAAGGCGCCAAAGCCTCAGCCCAGGTCGCCGCGCTTAACGTCAGTCGCATGCAAAAGCTTATGCCAACGGGCGCGATAGCCCGCACGCAGCTCGACAGCGCCCGGGCTGACTGGCTTGTCGCCCGCGCGCGCTTAAAAAGCAGCGAGGCCGCATGGCGAAATGCCCGCGAAAGCCTCGGCTGGACGCGCCTGATCGCGCCGCAAGCGGGCGTCATCACGGCCGTGAGCGCCTCTGCGGGACAGGTTGTCAGCGACGGCCAGTCCGTGCTGACGCTGGCGACCGGGGAAGCCCGCGACGTGGCGTTTGATATTGCCGCGCCCGATGCGATCCTGCCTCTGGATAAGGCGGTTTTGCAGGTTTCCCTGCTCGGCGACCCGTCGGTGCAGGCGTCTGCCCTGCTGCGGGATATCACCCCGCAGGCCGATCCTCAGACCCGCACGTGGCGCGTCAGAGCCACCCTGCAAAACCCGCCGGAGGCCATGGCGCTGGGCGCCAGCGTCACCGTGACGTTGCCCTCCGCCGCCCCGCACGGGTACGCGCTTCCCGCGTCGGCGCTGACCCGAGCCGGCGACAAATCGGCGGTTTTTGTGATTACCCCGCAGTCGCGGGCGCAGCTGCGCGTGGTGGTGCCCGTCGGCTATACGGCCACCTCCGTCATGATTGCCTCCGGCCTTGAGCCCGGCGACAGGGTGATTACGGCGGGCGTGAGCACATTACGATCCGGCGAGCCGGTGATGGCCGGAGAGGTTCAGCCATGAACACAGGATCGGAAGCCCAATTTAACCTCTCCGCCTGGGCGCTGAAGAACCAGCAGATGGTCAGCTTTTTCATGCTGCTGGTGATTGCGATGGGCGTGTTCTGCTATGAAAAGCTGCCGCGTAACGAAGATCCGGCATTCACCATTAAAACGGCCGTCGTCTCCGCACAGTGGCCGGGAGCCTCCGTGACGGATACCACCCGCCTGCTGACCGATACGCTTGAAAAAAAGCTGCAGGAAACGCCCTGGCTGGACTATCTCGAAAGTGAAACCCGTGCCGGACGCACCGTTATCCACGTCAACCTCCGTGACGATACGCCCCCGCAACGCGTGCCCGATATCTGGTATCAGGTTCGCAAAAAAATGCAGGACATCGCGCCGTCCCTGCCCGAAGGGGTGCAGGGTCCTGCCGTGGATGACGAGTTTGACGACACGTTCGGCACAATTTACGCCTTTATTCCCGAAGGGTTCAGCCTGCGGGAGGTGCGGGATCGCGCAGAGACAATACGGCGCGAACTCATGTCCCTGCCGGATATGGGCAAAACCACCCTGCTGGGCGAACAGCAGGAGCAGTGGGTTCTCGCCTTTTCTCCGGCGCGCCTGGCCGGGATGGGGCTGGATATTCAGGACGTTGCCGACGCCCTCCGGGCGCAAAACGCCGTTGTCCCGGCAGGAACGATGCGTACCGGGCAGGAGAACATGGCGATAAAGGTCAGCGGGGCGCTCACCACCGAAGAGAGTTTGCGCGCCGTCACGCTGCACGTTAACAATCGCTATATTCCGCTGACCGACATTGCCACCGTCACCCGGGAAATCGCCGAGCCACCGGCCCCGGCCTACCGGGTGAACGGCAAACCGGCTATCGGGCTGGCGGTGTCGATGGCGCCGACAGGCAACATGCTGCGTTTCGGTGCTGCGCTGAACGCAAAAATGGCGGCCCTCAGCGCCGGGCTGCCGCACGGTATTGAGATGGTGAAAGTCGCCGATCAGTCAGCGGTGGTGAGTGAAGCGGTAAGCGGGTTTATCCGGGTACTTATCGAAGCCGTTGTTATCGTGCTGGCGGTTTCATTTGTCTCGCTGGGTTTGCGGGCCGGACTGGTGGTGGCGACGGCCATTCCGCTGGTGCTTGCCATGACGTTTGTCGGCATGATGCTCGCCGGTATTGGCCTTCAGCGTATCTCGCTCGGGGCGCTGATCATTGCCCTGGGCCTGCTGGTGGATGACGCCATGATCGCCGTCGAAACGATGGTCTCCCGACTGGAAGCGGGGGATTCCCGCCGACTCGCGGCCACCTATGCATTCAAAACGACGGCCTTCCCGATGCTCACCGGTACTCTGGTCATGATTGCCGGTTTTATTCCCGTTGGTTTTGCGGCCTCCAGCGCCGGTGAATACTGCTTCTCCCTGTTTGCGGTGGTGCTCATCGCCCTGCTCTGCTCCTGGGCCGTCGCGATCCTGTTTTCGCCGCTAACGGGCACGTGGCTCCTGCCGGAAAAAGTCAGACATCACGCGGCAGGACCGGGACGGATCGCGCGCGGGTATGGACGGCTTTTACGCCTGGCGCTCCGCCACCGTCTCGCTACCGTACTGATTGCGCTTGCCGCGCTGGGGCTGTCAGCGTACGGCACGACGTTTATGCAGGGCGAGTTTTTCCCCGCCTCGGACCGGCCCGAGTTGCTGGTCAGCCTGACGCTTCCGGCCAACGCGTCGCAGCCGGAAACGCTCAGAGAGGTGGAAAAGCTGGAAAAAGCGCTGGCCGACAACAGCAATATCGATCGCTTTTCGACGTACGTTGGCTCAGGCGCCGTCCGTTTTTACCTGCCGATGGACGTGCTGCTGGAAAATGAAAATATCGCCCAGATGGTTGTGGTCGCGAAGGATCTTGCGGCGCGGGATCGTCTGCACGCACAGCTCAACACGATCCTGGCGACGCAATTTAGCGACATCATCACCCGCGTGTCGCCCCTTGAGCTGGGGCCTCCCGTCGGCTGGCCCATCAAATACCGGGTGAGCGGGCCGGATTATCTGCAGGTCCGGGCGCTTGCGAACCGTCTCACGGACGCGATTGGCCGCTCCCCGTTCTCACGCGACGTTAACCAGACGGCCGGAGAGCCGGAGAGGGTCATCACCCTTAAGGTGAATCAGACGGCGGCCAGAGCGGCGGGAATATCGTCAGAAAGCCTTGCCCGCACGCTGAATACCGTCTGGTCCGGCAGCGTTGTCACGTCCATCAGAGATAATGACCGCCTTGTCGACGTGGTGCTCAGGGCCGAGGACAGCGCGCGCCAGAGCACCGCCACTTTCGCCTCACTCACGATTCAGGGGAATGACGGTAAAAAAATTCCGCTCAGCGCCGTCGCAACGCCGGTCTGGGGCGTGGACGATCCGGTCATCTGGCGCCGCCAGCGCGTGCCCTTTATCACGGTGCAAACCGACCTCGCCCCGGGGCTGAGGGCTGAAGCGGTATCCGCCGCGCTGCGTCCGGCGGTCGATAAACTGCGCGCGAGCCTGCCCGCAGGTTACAGCATTGAAGAAGGCGGCGCGGTTGCCGAATCGGATAAGGGGAACAGCTCCGTCTTTACCGTTCTTCCGGTGACGCTGGTCATCATGCTGATACTGCTGATGCTTCAGCTGCGGCGATATTCCCGGATGCTGCTGGCGCTCCTGATGGCCCCGTTTGGTTTACCGGGGATCGTGCTGGCTATGCTGCCTGGCGGCACGCCGATGGGGTTTGTCGCGCTGCTGGGCGTCATCGCCCTGGCGGGGATGATCGTGCGTAACGCGGTGATATTGATTAGCGAGATTGACAGCAATCTAGCTCAGGGGATGGCAAATAATGCCGCGATTATGGCGGCCGCGGAGCACCGGGCCAGACCCATCTGTCTGACCGCCTGCGCCGCCATTCTGGGCATGATCCCGATCTCTCACCAGGTTTTCTGGGGCCCAATGGCCTATGCCATCATCGGCGGGCTGCTGGCTGCGACGCTGGTGACGCTGACCGTGTTACCCGCGTCGTTTAGCCTGCTGTTACAGTGGGGGGCTCAGCGCAAAGCCGCAGCCGACGGGCCGGGCTGAGTCCCCATCTTTCTCCGATTACGCGGCGGTCAGCGCAAAACGGTCTTTCAGGACATGGCGGATGTCCTCCTCCGCCAGCTGCCGCGTTTCAGTGCCGTTCGCCGTGATGGTTTTCAGCATATCGCCCAGCAAAATCTGGCGCCCTTCCGGGCTGTGCTGCACCACCACCCGCTTCTGCACAAAAATAGCCTCAGGATGCGTCGAGTTAAGGTAGTTGGCCGGAACGAAATCAATCCACTCCTGAGGCGTGAGATCGAAGCCGTATTGTCGGGCCCATTCGCCTTCCACCTTCGCCTCGAGCAGATACTCGCCCTCCGCGCTGCGGCTCAGGCGAAACGTGTCGAAGTCCTGGGTGATTTCCACGTCAAGCGTGTCCAGCGCCATTGGCGCGCGGATGCCGTAGCTGCCGAACCCGAGATCGCAAAGCCACTGGCGGCTCTCCACCTCGGCGATGAGCGCCATATGGGTTTTCGGCCGCCGCGCGGGGTAGAACATCGGGCGCGCCGCCACAAAACGGTAAGGAATGCCAAGTGCTTCCAGCGCCATGGCAAAAAGCCCGTTAACCTCATAGCAGTACCCGCCGCGCCCTTTCTTTAACACCTTCTCGGCAATGTCGTCTGGTGCCAGCGAGACAATTTTCCCCGCCTGCACGTCCAGATTTTCAAAGGGAACGGAAAAGAGCTGATGACGCATCAGCGCATGAAGGGTGGACGTATCGGCCGCCGCCGGTCCGGTGTAGTTTATGCGTTTGAAATACGAGGAAATGTCGAAATTATCGCTGTGCATAATGCCTCCTTGTCCTGAACATGCCGGACACTATAGATGGCGCACATCATTGGCTGTATAGTCAGTTTTATCGAAAATTAGCCTGAACAGATACCCATGTCTGCCCCCTCCCCACACTATCGCCGGATTGCTGAGCGTCTGCGCCTCACGCTCTCTTCAGGAGCATTGCGAGTCGGTGACCGGATGATCTCCGCGCGTAAACTGGCCGAACGCGAGCACGTGAGCCTTCCGACGGCGCTGGAGGCCCTTCGCTGCCTTGAGGCTGAAGGGCTGATCGTTGCGCGACCGCGTTCAGGTTATTACATCCGCCAGATCAGCCTCCCTCCGCGCGCGGAGCCTGCGCGTTCCACGCCGGGCCCGGTGCCCGTGACTATGTCCGCCGTGGCCCGCTCGCTGTTCAGCAGCGCAGAAGCCCGGCTGATCCCGCTGGGCGCCGCCCTGCCCGATCCCGCGTGGCTGCCCGGGGAGGCGCTACAGCGGGCGTTACACTCCGTGGGCCGTCGTCTGGACGCGCATGGGCAGAGCTACAGCCTGCCGCCGGGAAGGCGTGATTTACGAAGCAAGATTGCGGCGCGTGCTGCGCAGTGGGGAGCCCGCTTCGGCGCGGACGATCTCATTATCACCGCGGGCGCGACGCAGGCGCTGCGCCTGGCCCTGCGGGCCGTGTGTCAGCCAGGTGATGTGGTGGCGGTGGAGCAGCCCGCCTACTTTGGCACGCTCCTGCTGCTGGAGGATTTAGGCCTGAAGGCGTTAGAAATCCCCACCGATCCTGCTGAAGGTCTGTTACTGGAACCGCTGGCTGACGCCATCCGCTGCCACCGTCCCGCGGCCGTTCTGGCCTCGCCCACCGTGCAAAACCCATTGGGTGCCAGCATGCCCGTCGCGCGCAAGCAGGAACTGGTTGCTCTGCTTGAAGAAGCCGGTATTCCTCTGATTGAGGACGACGTTTACGGTGACCTGGTCGGTGACGGGCAACGTCCTCCGGCCTGCAAAGCCTTCGACCAGAGCGGGAATGTGATTTACTGCAGCTCCCTGTCAAAAACGCTTGCACCGGGGTGGCGAATCGGCTGGATTGCCGCCGGACGCTATTACCCGCAGGTCTTGCAGGCCCGCATGGCCGGAGAGTGGGCCGGCGCGCCGCTGCTGGAAGCCGCGACGAGCGAGATGCTGGCAAGCGGCGACTACGACCGTCACCTGCGGCGGCTAAAGCGGCGGATCGCAGAGGGAATCGCCGCCGTCGTGGTGCGGGTCAAGGCCAGTTTCCCCCCCGGTACCCGCGTAAACGTCCCCGAAGCTGGCTTTCTGCTGTGGGTAGAACTTCCTCCGCAGGTCAACGCGCTGGAGGTGCATCGCCGCGCGCTGGCGCGGGGTATTGGCGTCAGCCCCGGCCCCCTGTTTTCCCCTGGCGCAGAACTCACGCACTTTCTGCGGCTAAACTGTGCAAACGAACCGACGCCCCGCCTGCTCAATGCCGTGGAGCAGATTGGTGCGCTATGCCATGAGCTGGCCGCTTTCACACCAGACTCTCCAGCCATTTGGTAAATACCCGTACCTTGCGGGAGAGATGACGGTGTGGGTAGAGCAGTGACAGTTTGCGGTCCGGCGAACGATATTCAGGCAGGACCTCAACCAGCAGGCCGCGGTCAATGTAAGGCTGGAGAAAGAGATTCATTCCCTGCATTACCCCCAGCCCGGCCAGGCCTGCCGCGATGTAGGCCTCGGAGTTATCCACCACGAGCTTACCGGATAGCGCGATCTCCGCAACGCCCTCTGGCGTGGTAAACGTCCACGGCTGAACGTGCCTGCTGCTGTTGTTAATCCAGTTAATCGCCTGATGCTTGCGTAAATCCTCCAGCGTTTCTGGCGTACCGTGTTCAGCCAGCCAGGCCGGGCTGGCGCAGGTCGTGATTTTAATGTTCCCGATTTTACGCGCGATATAGTCGCCGTCGTCCAGCTCGCCCACCCGCAGCACGCAGTCCAAGCCGTCCCGCAGCATATCCCGACGGCGGTCAGAGCTGCTCAGGATGATGTCGATATCAGGATGCTGACGATAAAAATCAGGCAGGTTGGGTATCACCCGCAGCGCCGCAAAAGAGATGGGCATATCCACACGCAGCTGGCCGTGTATCGGTCGATCGGCGCCAAACGACTCCAGTAATTCGTCCGCCTGCGCCAGCAGGGGTTTACTGCGGCGATAAAAGGCTTCCCCATCCGGCGTCAGGCTAATCCGACGCGTGGTGCGCTGCAGGAGCCGCGTGCCGCTGTGTTGTTCCAGAAGCTGCAGCGCTTTGGTCACTGCCGGTCGATGGACCCGCAGATTTTCCGCCGCCTGGGTAAGGCTCCCCGAGTCGACAATTTCAATAAAAATCCGAATAGATTCAAAGAGGTTTATTTGCATAAGAGATGTCTTGCCGCGAGCGGGAGAAAATGATTGTTATTAATTTTATAACAGTGATGAATGTTTTTGGCTATTTTTCCTAACAATCTTCCTCTCTACACTCTCCCTCATTCAAACGTAAGGGAGAGTCTGCTATGAAAAATAACCGTATCTGTCAGATCCTGGGTATCGAAAAGCCCGTTATTCAGGGACCGTTATCCTGGCTTACTGATGCCCGTTTAGTGGCCGCGGTCAGCAATGCCGGAGGACTCGGCGTGCTGGGCCCCAACGCCGGTTTAACCGCCGATACCGCGGTCTCCACGCCGGAAGCAACCGCCGAAAAAATGCGGGAAGAAATTCGGAAAACCAAACGGCTGACCGAAAAACCCTTCGGCGTGAACCTGATCCCCACCGCCGTTAATGACGTCTGGACCGGGCCAATTCTTAAGGTGGTAAAAGAGGAAGGCGTCAGGGCCGTGGTGTATACGGGCTATGGGGAAGGCAGCATTATTCCCGCGCTGTTCAATGAGTTAAAAGAGGCGGGCATTGCCATTATCTACCGCGACATCAATCCCACGCCGGAAAACACCCTTCTGGCTGAAGAAATGGGGGCAGACATCATCGTCGCCACCGGTTTTGACGAAGGCGGGACGCTACCCGCGACGGCGCTGGGTACCTTTTCCATCGTGCCGCTGATTGCCGATGCCGTGAAGCACGTCCCGGTGATGGCCGCGGGCGGTATTACCGATAATCGCACCGCCAGAGCGGCGCATGCATTGGGTGCGGAAGGCGTGTTTGCCGGCTCGGTGTTTATCAGTACCGAAGAAAGCCGCGTGCCGCAGGGGGTCAAAGAGAAAATTGTTGCCGCCAACGGCCTGGACCTGCTGCTTTTCCGCACTGTCCCCCACTACTATCGTTCTCTCCCCGGCAAGCTGGCGGAAAAACTGGCGGCGATGGATAAAGCGGGCGCAAGCAACGAAGCGCTGGGCAAGGCGATGGGCGGATTACGGGGCCTGCGCCTGGGCATGCTGGAAGGTAACACCGATGAAGGCTATATCGCGCTCGGCACGGGGATCGGGAATATCCGAAGCGTGAAAAGCGTGGCCGAGGTTGTCGATGCGTTAACGGTTGAGTAAGCCCTTAACCCTGATGCTATGGGCGCTGCACAGGAGCAGCGTCCGCAAACCGTCTGCGGTTCTTTTTCACACATTGAGGATTGCGCGTTCTTTAACCACAGCGTCAGGATTGGCACGTTTTACCGCTGCCAGAAAAGCCGTGAAGTTATGATTCCAGAGGGTAAGATTGTTATAAAACTGCACCTGCTTTTCATTAACACCGTCGCGGTAAATAACAATCCAGACCCGTCTGCTGTTTATCTCTGTATTCCCCGGTCTGATTTTAATGATGTTAGCCAGCGCAATTTTACGGGTGGCGTTGTTTTTAACTTCATATAAAAACTGGTCATCATAAAACCAGGTTTTACCTCCATTCCCGCCAAATATGGAGGGACTGGCAGAGATCTTTTTCATCCCGTTACGGTCTGAAATGATACGTTTTGCCTGGCGAATGCGTCTGACCAAAAAGCTTAACAGAATGAGAAGCGCAATGAGGGGCAGAGCGACTGATATCATTTTTAGACTTTCGTGCATATCCCTGCCCCACAATACATTCATTTTAACGCGTGAGTATAACGCGCCGATCGTTGATGACAACAACCCTTACGGTCAGGGAATAATCCGCGCGGCTCTCAACTGCGCAAACAGGTGGAAAAACATCTCATCCGTCGCCTGCATTTGCGTAAAGCCCGCCCTGCGCAGCTTGCTCCCGTCACCAAACATGTCGTAATTCCAGCTAAAGACAAAATCGGCAAACCGCCCGTCGCTCAGCTGCAGAATATCCGCTTCCACCAGCCGCTCTCCGGCAAGCTCGCGCCATACGCCGCGATAGTCCGTAAACAGCTGATGAAATGACAGCCTCACCGGCGGTGCAGAGTCCAGGTCAAACCAGCGTGCGATGCGCGGCCAGAGCTCGCTCCAGCGCCAGATATCGCCATTATTCACGTTGAACGCCTGATTCTGTGCCGCAGGTGACGCGGCGGCCCACAGAGTGGCGTCGGCCAGCAGACCGGCGTCTGTATGGTCAACGATACTGTGCCAGGTCTGTTCCGAACCGGGAAAACGCAACGGTAAACCCAGCGCCTTGCACAGGGAGGCGTACAGGGCAATGCTCAGCGCAAGGTTCATGGCATTGCCCGGTACCGCACTCCCTACCACGCCCGGCCTGATGGCATTCCAGTGCCAGCGCTTTCCCCGCTGAAACTGGCTGAGCCACGCAAGCTGCGCGGCGTTAAATTCGGCACCCGGTACGCCGGGATCGCTTTCGCGCGCCGGGGTTTTAAACGGTCCCAGATGCGCGCCGTAGACCTTGTACCCCTGCATCAGGCTTACCGTCTGCAAAGGTGCCGTTTTTTCGAGGATGCTGACCAGATTACGCAGCATGGTGACGTTCGGCTCAACCATGTCTTCCCAGTTCGCCGCGTTCGCCCAGGCGCTGTAAAAGAGATGGGTGGCACCGTCCAGGGAGCGCAGCGCCCGGGCGCTGTCCTTTTCATCCAGTAAATCGATCTTGACCATCGGAATGCCGTCAGGATGCGACCCGGCATGGCGGCTAAGGCCGATCACCTGCCACTGATGGTGCAGGAGCGTGTTGACCATCTGTCTGCCGACAATGCCGCTGGCGCCCGCGACCAGGGCGACGTTGTGTTGCTGCCTATTATTCATGGTATTTCTCCGGAAAGGGTGACAGACGCAGTGTGATATATTATTTTTACTGGAGATATCCCATGAAACCGATGGCACTTATAAGCAAAATCATTAAATGAATAATAAGCTCAATGCCATTTCTACCTTTCTGCGCGTCGCTGAAGCGGGCTCGTTTTCAGCGGCTGCCCGTCAGACCGGTATTAAGCAGTCCGCCGTCAGTCAACAGATCGCGGCGCTTGAGGAAGAGCTTGGCGTGGTACTGCTGCACCGTACGACGCGTACGATGAAGCTGACCGAACAAGGGGAACGCTACCGGCGTGATATGCAGCTCGTGCTGGACGCCATGGGGGAAGCGGAGAGGCGTTTACATCCTGTCGATCATAGCGTTCAGGGACGCGTCCATGTCCAGTTGCCGAGCGGCCTGGGGCAGATCATTTTGCCGCATCTGCTGGCGCTACAGCGCCTGCATCCCGAACTGCAGCTGATGCTTTCCCTGGATGACCGCCTTGCCGATCTGGTGGCGGAGGGCGTGGATGTCGCGATACGGCTGAGCAGCGAGCCTCCGCAGGCGCACGCGGCTCGCGTGCTGGGACGGATTGAAGCTGCACTGTTTGCCGCCCCCGGCTTTCAGGCGGTACGCGCGGTCAGCGAACTGGCGACGCTGCCACACGTGCGGTTCAGCGGCATTCCGCTGGATGCCCCCCTGCGCCTGATGTCTGACGAGGAAACGGTCGAGGTCAACGTGAATACCGTTTTCCGTGCCAACACCAGCGACGCGCTGCTGCAGGCGCTGGAATCCGGCATGGGTATCGGCGGCATGCAGCGACCGCTCGTGGCCAGGGCTCTGCAGGCGGGCACGCTGGTACCGGTGCTGCCCGACTGGCGGTTACCCGATCGCTTCCTCTATGCCGTTTATCCTGATGCCCGCTTTATTCCGCAGCGCGTCAGAAAGGTCGTCAGCGTGATTGAGCAATTACTGCCTGAGATCGCGACCCACAACGCCACAAAATAACCGCCTTTTACCTCGCCACCGGTAAATCCGCGTACCGCGTCGTATAGGCCGGTGACAACATCTCTCGCTTCATGGCCCACGGTTTCTCAATCCCCTGCCCGGCAAACCATATCTTCCCTTTGCCGGAGTGATTGACGCTGTCGATCATCTCCATCAGCGCCGCGCTGTTGGCGCGCAGGCGATTGTCGTCAAACAGATTAAGCTGAGCGACGCCGCTGCTGAAAAAGTCCGCCAGCATGACCCCGGCCTTCATATAGCGATACCCGTCGAGCCATATCCGCCCCAGCGCCTCCGTGGCGGCACGGATGATATCCCGCGAGTCATTGGTGGGCGTCATCAGGGTGACCGAAGCCTGATTACCGTAATAAATTTCGTTGTCCGCATGCGGGCTGGTGCGCACAAACACGCTGATAAAACGACAGTATTGATGCTCGCCGCGCAGTTTCTCTGCGGCGCGTTCCGCGTAGGCGCAAATCGCCTGGTGCATCTCTTCATATTGCGTAATGCGATGACCAAACGAACGGCTACAGATGATTTGCTGCTTCGTGGGGGTGTACTCTTCAAGGTCAAGACAGGGCTCGCCGCGAAGCTCGCGCGCCGTACGCTCCAGCACCACGTTAAAATGTTTGCGAATGACCCACGAGGAGGCCTCCGCCAGCTCCAGCGCCGTGGTAATCCCCATCGCGTTCAGTTTTTTCGTGATGCGCCGCCCTACGCCCCATACCTCCTCTACCGGAACCTTTGCCAGCAGTTTACGCTGCCGCTCGCGGCCCGACAGATCGACCACGCCGCCGGTACTGGCCCAGCGTTTCGCCGCATAGTTGGCCAGCTTCGCCAGCGTTTTTGTCGGGGCAATGCCGACGCCAACGGTTAAACCCGTGTTTTTAAAGACCTGCGTGCGCATCTGGTGTCCGAACGCGTCCAGCGACATGCAGTTACCGATCCCTGAAACGTTCACGAACGCCTCGTCAATCGAGTAAATTTCTATGGCCGGAGCCAGATCCGTCAGCGTCTGCATCACCCGACTGCTGAGGTCGGCATACAGCGCATAGTTCGAACTGAAGACGTAAACCCTCGCCGGAAAAAGCTTCTCTTTGAATTTAAAATAGGGCTCACCCATTTTTATGCCGAACTGCTTTGCCTCCCGCGAGAGTGAAATTATGCAGCCGTCGTTGTTGGACACCACCACGATGGGCTTCCCCTCCAGATCGGGGCGGAATACCTTCTCGCAGGAGGCATAGAAGCTGTTCACATCAACCAGCGCGAACATGTTTATGCGTTTTAAGCGTGTGGGTGACGACGCCGAAGATCTGCAGCTCCTCTTCGGACTGAAAGGTAATCGGCTGATAGCGGGCGTTATGTGGCAACAGCCTCAGAACCGGGCGCGTCTGTAGCTCTTTCACCGTAAACTCACCGGCGACCGACGCCACGACGATATCCCCATGTTCGGCATTTAACGAGCGGTCAACCACCAGCAGATCGCCGTCGCCAATCCCCGCGCCAATCATGGAGTCTCCACTCACCTTGATAAAATAGGTCGCACTGGGGTGCCTCACTGCCAGCCGGTTAAGATCGAGACGATCCTCCACATAATCCTGCGCCGGGCTGGGAAACCCACAGGCAACACGTTCTAAAAACAAAGGTAGTTCAATGATTTGTTTTGGTTGATAAGAAAAGAGAGTGTCCATGATGCCTTTCTCGCCATATACTGTATATAAATACAGTATTACGGATTATGGTCAGGGATCAAGGTCATTTCCGGAAGCGAACCCAAACGCGTTGAAGTGTCAGAAGATTTAAAACGCGCAAAGCCCGGAAGCACATGTCGGGCTTTGCGCCTGTGACGATCAGTCCATCAGCGTATTCAATGTTTCCAGCGCGTCAGGCGGCAGCTGCAGTTCCCCCGCCGCGAGGTTTTGCCGCAGATGCGCCACGGAAGAGGTGCCCGGGATCAGCAGGATATTCGGAGAACGCTGCAGCAACCATGCCAGCGCAACCTGCATTGCCGTGACGCCCAGTGAATCCGCGACAGCCTTCAGCCCGGACGATTGCAGCGGCGTAAAGCCGCCCAGAGGGAAGAACGGCACATACGCAATCCCCTGCTGCGCGAGCAGATCCACCAGCGCATCGTCACCCCGGTTCACAATGTTGTACATGTTCTGCACGCACACCACCGGCACCATCTTCTGCGCTTCCGCGACCTGGGTGGCCGTGACGTTGCTCAAACCAATATGCCGCACCAGCCCCTGCTGCTGTAATTCTGCCAGGATGGAGAGCGGTTCAGCAATCGACCCTTCCGCTGGCCCGTGTGCGCTAAACATGATCCGCAGGTTCACCACGTCCAGCACGTCCAGCTGCAGATTACGCAGGTTGTCATGCACCGCCTGCGTCAGCTCCTGCGCAGAAAAGGCCGGTAGCCAGGCGCCTTTGTCGTTGCGACGGGCGCCAATCTTGGTGACGATCGTCAGATCGTCCCGATAAGGATGAAGCGCCTCGCGGATCAGCTGGTTCGTGATATGAGGACCATAAAAATCACTGGTATCAATGTGGTTCACTCCCGCCGCCACGGCCTCGCGTAACACGTCCAGCGCGGCCTGCTTATCCTTCGGCGGCCCAAAGACGCCCGGCCCGGCCAGCTGCATCGCGCCGTAGCCCAGCCGTTTCACCGTCCGCGTCCCGAGCGCGTATGTCCCGCTTTTATCAATGCTGCTCATGTTGACCTTCCTCATAAAAATGATCCGGATTTACAACAGGTTCCCAAAAGGGCCCCTTAGTTAAGCGCGAGTTAATTAAAGTTTACATTCTCTACGACGATAGTAATGAAGTAACCCTGCATCTTCTCTAACGGACGACCGCTATGCTGAAAAATCTGCACGTGATTACCGGTATTATCTTTGCCCTCACCATATTCTGCCTGCTGCAAGTTGTCACGGGAGGGTTGTTCTACTCTGCCGTCAGTAACGATCGCCATAACTTCCAGAACTCCGGCGTGCTCAATGCCCAGCAGGAAAGCCTGAGCGACAGCGTGAACACGCTGGTGAAAACGCGCGTCACCGTCACCCGCGTGGCGATCCGCTACCTGAAAAACCAGCGTGACCCGGCTTCCCTGGCGGCGATCAATAAACTGCTGGGCACCGCAGGCGACTCGCTGGCAAAAGCCGAAGCCTATAACAAAGAGTGGCAGAAACTGCCGCAGGTTAAGGGCCAGGAGGCGGCATTGACCGACGAGATGCAGAAATCCTGGAACCAGATGCACGAAGTCATGCGTTTATCGATTGAGTATCTGCGCGCCGACAACTATCAGGCCTATGGCGATCTGGATGCGCAGCAGGCGCAGGACGATATGGAAGCGGTCTATAACCGCTGGCGCGCCGAAAACAACACCCTGCTGAAGGCCGCAACCGAAGAGAATCAGAGCAGCTTCACGCAGATGCAGTGGACGCTGGCGGCAATTCTGCTGGCCGTTATCGCGGTTCTGGTGGTCATCTGGCAGGGTTTACAGCACCTGCTGTTAAAACCACTCCACTCCATTATGGACCATATTCGCGCCATTGCAGGGGGCGACCTGACGCAGGAGATCGCTATCTCGGGCCGCAATGAGATGGGTCAGCTGGCCGCAGGCCTGCATGAGATGCAGCAGTCGCTGGTGACCACCGTCAGCGCCGTACGCGGAAGTACCGATTCCATCTACACCGGCGCAGGCGAAATTGCCGCAGGAAGCAACGATCTTTCCGCCCGCACCGAGCAGCAGGCCGCCTCGCTCGAAGAGACCGCCGCCAGCATGGAAGAGCTGACCGCGACGGTTAAACAGAACTCCGATAACGCCCGTCAGGCCACGCTGCTGGCGAAAAACGCCTCTGAAACGGCCGCGCGCGGCGGTCACGTCGTGGATAACGTGGTTCGCACCATGAACGAGATCGCCGACAGTTCGCAGCAAATTGCGCATATTACCGGCGTAATTGACAGCATCGCGTTCCAGACGAACATTCTGGCGCTTAACGCCGCGGTGGAAGCGGCACGCGCCGGGGAACAGGGACGTGGTTTTGCGGTTGTTGCAGGTGAAGTCCGGACCCTGGCGAGCCGCAGCGCGCAGGCGGCGAAAGAGATCAAAGGGCTTATCGAGAACTCCGTCAGCCGCGTGAATACCGGTTCTGAGCAGGTTAGCGAGGCAGGCACTACCATGAAGGAAATCGTCGCCGCCGTGACCCGCGTGACCGATATCATGGGCGAGATTTCCTCTGCCTCTGACGAGCAGAGCCGCGGCATTGAACAGGTGAGCCTGGCCGTTTCGCAGATGGACAGCGTGACGCAGCAAAACGCCGCGCTGGTGCAGGAGTCCGCCACGGCGGCAGCGGCGCTGGAAGATCAGTCCGAACAGCTGCGCCAGGCGGTGGCCGCGTTTCGTCTGAATGGCAAAGAAAAAGCGGTAGCTCCACGTCCGGCCAGCGTGAAAACGCCTCAGCTGTTGCGCCCGGCAACCGCAAACGCCGCCACCGACAGCAACTGGGAAACCTTCTGAATCACCGGCGGGCGAGGAAATCGCCCGCTAGCGGCTGCGCTTGGCGTGCCGCTCCCAGTTCTCCTGTTTGGCTTCATCGGATTTACGCAGTGAAACGTAGCATGCCCCGCTGCCGCCGTGATGCGGCAGCGCCACGCAGAAGGCCTGTACATCCTCGAACTCGGTTAACCAGCGCGCCAGATAGCTGCGCACCACATTAGGATGTGAGTTCTGCTCCCGCCCTTTCCCGTGAATGATAATCAGGTTACGTAACCCGTCACGTCTGGCCTGGCAGATAAAAGAATAGAGCATCTGACGGCAGCGTTCGGCGGGCTGGCGCAGGAGGTTTAAGCTGGCCTGGCGGGCATATTTACCCGAGCGCAGCTTCTCGATAACGCCCTGCTGCACCCCTTCGCGCTGGAACGCCAGCGGTTCTTCCAGGGGAAGAAGGTCAAGAAAATCCAGCGTCAGGAAGTTATCCAGCTGTTCACTATCCACCTCCTGGCGCGCCCGCGTATTGCGGCTGGGCTGCCAGTGAATATCCGGGCCACGCTTCAGCGGCTGGACATCTTCCATGGCGTCAAGAAAAAAGGATTTGTCGTCAGGGTTCATGGATATCCTCCGGCTACAACTGAGGACGGTACTATACCTGTGCCCGAGACAGGCCTCAATCACCGTTACAGGCCCTCATGAGCCGCAAATATTAACCTGATGAATATATATAGTATTTATAAAATGGATTTAAATACGACTTAACTAAAATTTCAGTAAAGATGAAATAAGTGATTTGTGTTAAATTTTCGTAAAATCAAACACTCGACATCCTTTCTTTTTGCGAAAAAGGTGTTATACCTAAATATACCTGCTTCATGGATATAATATTCAGGATTGGCGAAAGGACGCACTGCTGTGTGTACTGGAGGATCTGTCTGATGTCGGGCAGATCCTGTTTTTTTATTATCTCCCTTTCACGCCGAGATTATTTTTCTCGCTTCCCGTCTGAACTGCGTAATTAATGATTCAGCCAGGGGCGTCTGACGTGAATCACGGCGCTGAATTAAATAATATGCTGCTTTTGGAAGCGATTCGACAACCGGCAGCATGACCAGACGGTGCGCCAGAAGCGGGTCACAGCCTAACTCCTGCGGCAATATGCTTAGAAAATCACTTTGCGCAACCAGGCTTATGCAGGAAGAAAAGGTTTCGCAGACCACACCAATTTGCGGTATTTGCGAGCGATGGCTAAATACCTCTTCTAGCTGCTTATAATAACTTCCCCGCGGCGTCGGCATTGTCCAGTTATAATGCAGGAGTTCGTTAATCGACGTTGCCCCCGTTGCCGGATGCCCTTCGCGACAAAATACCGCAAATGGCTTCTCAAAGAGTTTTTCAAACGTAAATTCCTGGTCGTAAGGTCCCTGATAATAAGTATTGATGGTGAAATCCAGCTCTCCCTGCCGTAATTCGTTGATCATCGACACCAGCTGCCCTTCCATTATCCGCACTTTGACCTGCGGATGTTGGGCATGAAAGCGGGTGATAACGGCGGGCATCAGGCTGCGCGAAACGCTGGCCCCCATCCCGATGTTGATCTGCCCGGCCTGTTCCCCCTGCCGCTGACGAATGTCATCCTGCGCCGCGCGCAGCTCTTCCAGAATTAACCGGGCGCGCTGGTAAAAACCCTCGCCGCATTCGGTCAACGCCACGCCCTTACTCCTGCGCACGAAAAGCTGCGCCGCCATGCCCTCCTCCAGCTCTTTGATGGATTTGGTCAGCGCCGGCTGCGAAAGATTCAGCGTCCTGCTGGCACCGCGAATGCTGCCCTGACGTGCGACTTCAACAAACGCCCGGAGATGATGGAATTTAACCTGAAATGACATAGCCCGACCGATAACCGTTGTTTATCAGAGTAAAGAAACTGTCATCTACTTTACTGGAAAGGGATGTGCGAGGGTAATTCCTGAACGGTTAAAACTGTGAAAAATCGGTTAGTGATAAGTAAAAACTATCACAGCGTGAAGCAGTTCACATATTTTCATGATGACAGGAACAGATATGGACACACTGGCGCAGTACATCCAGACGTTAACCCCGCAACTGAGCGCGTGGCGTCGCGATTTTCACCATTTTGCGGAATCCGGCTGGGTAGAGTTTCGTACCGCCGCGAAAGTTGCGGAGACCCTGAACTCGCTGGGTTACGAACTGGCGATGGGCCGTGACGTGGTCGATGCCGAAAGCCGGATGGGGCTGCCCGATGAGGCAACCCTGGCGCGAGAGTTTGCCCGCGCGCGGGCGCAAGGCGCGCCTGAGAAATGGCTGGCGCCGTTTGAAGGCGGCTTTACCGGCATTGTCGCCACCCTGAATACCGGCCGCCCGGGCCCAACCCTGGCGTTTCGCGTGGACATGGACGCCCTTGATTTAAGCGAAGCGCTCGACGACAGCCATCGCCCGTTCCGCGACGGGTTTGCCTCCTGCAATCCGGGTATGATGCACGCCTGCGCGCACGACGGCCACACCACCATTGGTCTGGGACTGGCACAGGTGCTTAAGCAGAATGAAGCCCGGCTCAACGGCACCATTAAGCTGATCTTCCAGCCTGCTGAAGAAGGCACGCGCGGCGCGCGCGCCATGGTTGCCGCCGGGGCGCTGGATGACGTGGACTATTTCACGGCCATTCATATTGGTACCGGCGTCCCTGCCGGTACGGTGATCTGCGGCAGCGATAACTTTATGGCCACCACCAAGTTCGACGTGAGCTTCACCGGCGTGGCCGCACACGCGGGCGGTAAGCCGGAGGACGGGCGTAACGCCCTGCTCGCCGCCGCGCAGGCCGCCCTCGCCCTGCACAGCATCGCCCCGCACAGCGACGGCGCATCCCGGGTGAACGTCGGCGTGATGCAGGCGGGCAGCGGGCGCAACGTGGTGCCCGCGAATGCCCTGATCAAAGTTGAAACCCGCGGCGAAAGCGAAGCGATTAATCAGTATGTCTTTGAACGCGCGCAGGCCGTCATTACCGGCGCGGCGGCGCTCTATGGCGTGAGCGCGGAGATGCGCCTGATGGGGGCTGCCACCTCCAGCGCGCCGACACCGGCGTGGGTGGATTATCTGCGCGAACAGGCGAGCCAGGTTTCCGGGGTTGTTCATGCCATCGATAAGGTGAAAGCGCCAGCGGGTTCCGAAGACGCCACGCTGATGATGGCCCGCGTGCAGCAGAACGGCGGCATGGCGTCCTATATGGTGTTTGGCACGGATTTGAGCGCCGGACATCACAACGAAAAATTCGACTTCGATGAGCAGGTCATGACTATCGCCATCGAAACGCTGGCGCGAACAGCGCTCAATTTCCCGTGGACGCGAGGTGTGTGATGCAGGAGAACTACGCTTTTATTGCCGATGCGATCGACACGCGATGTCGGACGTTAACCGATATTGCCGACGCGATCTGGGATCGTCCCGAAACCCGCTTTGAAGAGTTCTGGTCCGCCGAACGGCTGGCCAGCGAGCTGGAAGCAGAAGGCTTCACGCTGACCCGCGAGGCAGGCGGTATTCCCAATGCCTTTATCGCCAGCTTCGGCAGCGGAAAACCGGTTATCGCCCTGCTGGGCGAGTACGACGCGCTGGCCGGGTTAAGCCAGCAGGCACACTGCGCGACGGCGCAAACCGCCACGCCGGGGGCTAACGGCCACGGCTGCGGACATAATCTCTTAGGCACCGCAGCGCTTGCGGGCGCGGTGGCGGTGAAAAGCTGGCTGGAGCAGCACGGCGGCAGCGGAACGGTGCGTTTTTACGGCTGTCCCGGTGAAGAAGGCGGCTCCGGGAAAACCTTTATGGTGCGCGAAGGGCTGTTTGATGACGTCGATGCCGCCGTCACCTGGCACCCGGAAGCCTTTGCCGGGATGTTTAACGTCAGTACGCTGGCGAATATTCAGGCCGCCTGGCGTTTTCACGGCGTGGCGGCGCACGCGGCCAACTCCCCTCACCTGGGACGCAGCGCCCTGGACGCCGTGACGCTGATGACCACCGGCACCAACTTCCTTAACGAACACATCATCGAGAAAGCGCGCGTCCATTACGCCATTACCGACACCGGCGGGATTTCGCCCAACGTGGTGCAGGCGCAGGCCGAGGTGCTGTACCTGATCCGCGCCCCGGAGATGGCGGATGCGCAGCAGATCTACGAGCGCATCGAGAAAATCGCCCAGGGCGCGGCGATGATGACCGAAACGACCGTCGAGTGCCGCTTTGATAAAGCCTGCTCCAGCTACCTGCCGAACCGCACGCTTGAGGCCGCGATGTATCGCGCCCTGCAGCACTACGGCACGCCGGAGTGGACCGACGAAGAGCGAGAGTTTGCCCGCGAGATCCGCGCCACGCTGACGCCCAACGATCTGCAAAATAGCCTGAAAAATATTGCCGCCACGGGTGGTGAAGCGGGTAAAGCCTTTGCCCGTCGTCATCAGGCGACGCTGCTGGTGGATGAAGTCGCGCCTTATGCCGTCACCGACAACGTGCTGGCAGGTTCAACCGACGTGGGTGACGTCAGCTGGAAAATGCCGGTCGCCCAGTGCTTCAGCCCCTGCTTTACCGTCGGCACGCCGCTGCACACCTGGCAGCTGGTATCTCAGGGGCGAACCTCTATTGCCCACAAGGGCATGCTGCTGGCCGGGAAAGTGATGGGCGCGACCGCGCTCAATCTGCTGCAGGACGCCGCGCTGCTGAAAAAATGCCGTGAAGAGTTCGAACAACAACTAGAAGAAAAACCGTACGCGTGTCCGATCCCACCGGGCGTGACACCGTCACCTTTAAAATAAAAAAACACAACACAACAACACAACACTCCCGAGGAACGCCCATGAGTATGTCATCCATACCTTCGCATTCCCCATCCGGTAAGCTCTATGGCTGGGTTGAAAGGATCGGCAATAAAGTGCCGCACCCTTTCCTGCTTTTTATCTATCTGATTGTGATTTTGATGGTCGCCACCGCCGTGCTCTCCGCCTTTGATGTCAGCGTGCGCAGCCCGGCCGACGGCAGCCTGGTGGCGGTGAAAAACCTGCTGAGCATTGAAGGGCTGCACTGGTTTTTACCCAACGTGATTAAAAACTTCAGCGGATTCGCCCCGCTCGGCGCCATTCTGGCGCTGGTGCTGGGCGCCGGGCTGGCTGAACGCGTCGGCCTGTTGCCCGCATTGATGGTGAAGATGGCTTCTCACGTCAGCGCGCGCTACGCGAGCTACATGGTGCTGTTTATCGCCTTCTTCAGCCATATCTCCTCCGACGCCGCGCTGGTGATCATGCCGCCGATGGGGGCGCTGATCTTCCTCGCCGTCGGGCGCCATCCCGTGGCGGGCCTGCTGTCCGCGATTGCGGGGGTGGGCTGCGGTTTTACCGCTAACCTGCTGATCGTGACCACCGACGTGCTGCTCTCGGGCATCAGTACGGAGGCGGCGAAAACCATTGATGCGGCCATGCACGTCAGCGTGATCGACAACTGGTACTTTATGGCAAGCTCGGTCATTGTCCTGACGATTGTCGGCGGGCTGATTACCGATAAGATCGTCGAGCCGCGGCTGGGTAAATGGGAAGGCCGCAGTGATGAAAAGCTGGAAACCCTGAGCAAAGAGCAGCGCTTCGGCCTGCGCGTGGCGGGGATTGTCTCGCTGGCGTTTATTGCCGCGGTGGCGCTGATGGTGGTACCGGAAAACGGCATATTGCGCGATCCGGTTAAACATACGGTCCTGCCCTCGCCGTTTATTCAGGGCATCGTGCCGCTGATTATCCTCTTCTTCTTTGTTGTTTCGCTCGCCTACGGTATCGCCACCGGCAAAATCCGCCGCCAGAGTGACCTGCCGCAACTGATGATCGAGCCGATGAAGGAGATGGCGGGCTTTATCGTGATGGTGTTCCCGCTGGCCCAGTTTGTGGCGATGTTTAACTGGAGCAACATGGGCAAGTTTATGGCCGTGGGCCTCACCGACGCGCTGGAGGCTGCCGGGCTAAGCGGCGTGCCGGCGTTTGTCGGTCTGGCGCTGCTGTCATCCCTGCTGTGCATGTTTATCGCCAGCGGCTCCGCCATCTGGTCGATTCTGGCCCCGATCTTCGTGCCGATGTTTATGATGCTGGGGTTCCACCCGGCTTTCGCGCAGATCCTGTTCCGCATCGCGGACTCTTCGGTTATCCCGCTGGCGCCGGTTTCGCCGTTTGTTCCGCTGTTTTTAGGCTTCCTGCAGCGCTATAAACCCGAGGCCAAACTGGGTACCTACTATTCGCTGGTTTTACCCTACCCGCTTATCTTTTTAGGGGTATGGCTGGTGATGCTGGTGGCGTGGTATCTTGTCGGCCTGCCGATTGGGCCGGGGATCTACCCGAGGCTGAACTAAGGGAATGAGGATGCTGAGATTACTCGAAGACAAGATTGCGACGCCGCTTGGGCCGCTGTGGGTGATCGCGGACGAGCAGTTTTGCCTGCGCGCCGTTGAGTGGGAAGAGCACAGCGACCGCATGGAAGAACTGCTTGCGATTCACTACCGCGCCCAGGGGTATGAACGTATCCGCGCCACCAATCCGGGTGGACTGAGCGACAAGCTTGCAGCGTACTTCGAAGGCGATCTCAGCATCATCGACACGCTGCCCACCGCCACGGCGGGCACCCCTTTTCAGCGCGAAGTGTGGCAGGCGCTGCGGGCCATTCCCTGCGGACAGGTGATGCATTACGGCCAGCTCGCGGAGCAGTTAGGTCGCGCTGGGGCCGCACGTGCCGTAGGTGCCGCGAACGGCTCTAATCCGGTCAGCATCGTGGTGCCCTGCCATCGCGTTATTGGCCGCAACGGCACCCTCACCGGCTATGCCGGTGGCGTGCAGCGAAAAGAGTGGTTGCTGCGTCACGAAGGGTATCTCTTACTCTAGTTCCCAGGCTTTTTGTGCTTAATTTTCTTCCGGTTAGGCTAAAAATCCATAATCAAGCTGTGGAATTTCAAGAAGATGGCGACACATTGCCGTCTCTTGTCCTTATTGAGGGTTTGTCAGGCTTACGTACTTACCAAAAAGATGTTAAAATTGACCAATATCAATTAAGGCTTGAGCAAACCTATGATCCCGGAAAAGCGAATTATACGACGCATTCAGTCTGGCGGTTGTGCTATCCATTGCCAGGATTGCAGCATCAGCCAGCTCTGTATCCCGTTTACCCTGAATGAGCATGAACTCGATCAGCTTGATAATATCATCGAGCGTAAAAAGCCTATTCAGAAAGGGCAGACGCTGTTTAAAGCGGGAGACGAACTGAAATCGCTCTATGCTATCCGTTCTGGCACCATCAAGAGCTACACCATCACCGAGCAAGGTGATGAGCAGATTACCGGATTCCATCTGGCAGGTGACCTGGTAGGCTTTGATGCCATCGGTACGGGCCATCACCCGAGCTTTGCTCAGGCACTCGAAACCTCGATGGTTTGCGAAATTCCGTTTGAAACCCTGGACGATCTGTCCGGCAAGATGCCTAACCTGCGTCAGCAGATGATGCGTCTGATGAGCGGTGAGATCAAAGGCGATCAGGACATGATTCTGCTGCTTTCCAAAAAGAATGCAGAAGAGCGCCTGGCCGCGTTTATCTACAACCTCTCCCGCCGCTTCGCCGAGCGTGGCTTCTCGCCGCGTGAATTCCGTCTGACCATGACGCGTGGCGATATCGGTAACTACCTGGGTCTGACCGTGGAAACCATCAGCCGTCTGCTGGGTCGTTTCCAGAAAAGCGGGATGCTGGCCGTTAAGGGTAAATACATCACTATCGAAAACGGTGAAGCGCTGGCCGTTCTTGCCGGGCACGCCCGCAACGTGGCGTAAACGCCATACGTATACTGCCAGACCGATAAATTTTCCTGATTTATGGGTCTGGCCTGTTACCCCGTCTTATATCTGCACTTTTCACCGTAGCACGTCCCCACACAGCACCCAAAAGGGTCTCGTTGAGGTTATGAATTGAGAGAAAGTCTGTTTTTCGTTTCAGTCGTGATTGCCTCAGTGACCTTTATCTTCATCTGGATCATGCTTGTCGGCCCAATGAAGGGGGAGGAAAAAACCTACGTTCAGGACTCCACGACCTTTGCGATAGCGGTGATGGTGCTGCTGTTTATTGCGTTTATCGCGGTAACGACCACGGTGCTTTTCCTCTGATAAATTTTCATGAATTATTGATCTGGCAAAAGCTCTCCTCTGTTTCATTCAGGATATATAGGTTACTCTTTTAATTACAGACTGTGGTGACAGTAGTAAGGAGACCTGTATGGCCAAGTATCAAAACATGCTGGTAGCAATCGATCCGAATCAGGACGATCAGCCGGCATTACGACGTGCTGTGTATTTACATCAACGGATTGGTGGCAAAATCAAAGCGTTTTTGCCGATCTATGACTTCTCGTATGAGATGACCACCCTTCTGTCGCCTGACGAGCGCACCGCTATGCGTCAGGGCGTCATCAGCCAGCGTACCGCGTGGATCCGCGAACAGGCGAAGTATTACCTGGAAGCGGGCGTGCCCATTGATATCAAAGTGGTCTGGCACAACCGACCTTTCGAAGCCATCATTCAGGAAGTCGTTGCCGGTGGGCACGATCTGCTGCTGAAGATGGCGCACCAGCACGACAAGCTGGAATCCGTGATCTTCACCCCGACCGACTGGCACTTGCTGCGTAAATGCCCTTGCCCGGTCTGGATGGTGAAAGACCAGCCGTGGCCTGAAGGCGGGAAAGCCGTTGTGGCGGTAAACCTCGCCAGCGAAGAGGATTACCATAACTCGCTGAACGAGAAGCTGGTGAAGGAGACCCTCCAGCTTGCCGACCAAGTCAACCACACCGAAGTGCATCTGGTAGGTGCCTACCCGGTTACCCCGATTAACATCGCCATTGAGCTGCCGGAATTTGACCCGAGCGTGTATAACGACGCCATCCGCGGTCAGCACCTGCTGGCCATGAAAGCGCTGCGCCAGAAATTCAGCATCGATGAGAAAATGACCCACGTGGAAAAAGGGCTGCCTGAAGAGGTGATCCCGGACCTGGCTGAACACCTGCAGGCGGGGATTGTCGTGTTGGGTACCATTGGACGTACCGGTATTTCTGCCGCCTTCCTCGGCAACACCGCCGAGCAGGTGATCGACCATCTGCGCTGCGACCTGCTGGTTATCAAGCCGGATGAGTACCAGACGCCGGTTGAGCTTGACGATCCGGAAGACGATTGACCCGCAAGATGAAAAAAAACCGTCGGCGAACCGGCGGTTTTTTTTGCCGGGTGGCGGCTACGCCTTACCCGGCCTACGGGTTTGGTAGGCCCGGTAAGCTTGCGCCACCGGGCTTTACCCTGTCAGAGCGCTTTCAGAATCGCATCCACGCTGGCTTTGGCATCGCCAAACAGCATGTGGGTGTTCTCTTTGAAGAACAGCGGGTTCTGCACCCCGGCATAGCCGGTATTCATTGAACGTTTAAACACGATCACGTTCTGCGCCTTCCACACTTCCAGAACCGGCATCCCGGCGATTGGGCTACGCGGATCGTCCTGCGCCGCCGGGTTAACGGTGTCGTTAGCCCCAATGACCAGCACGGTGTCGGTGTCGGCGAAATCATCGTTGATCTCGTCCATCTCCAGCACGATGTCGTAAGGCACTTTCGCTTCCGCCAGCAGCACGTTCATGTGGCCTGGCAGACGCCCCGCCACCGGATGAATACCAAAACGCACCTTGATGCCGCGCGCGCGCAGCTTCTCGGTGATTTCCGCGACCGGATACTGCGCCTGTGCCACCGCCATGCCGTAGCCCGGGGTGATAATGACCGAGTGCGAGTTTTTGAGCATTTCGGCGGTATCTTCCGCGCTGATCTCACGGTGCTCACCCACTTCCTCATCGGAGCCGGTAGACGAGCCGTCAGAACCAAAGCCACCGGCGATGACGCTGATGAACGAGCGGTTCATCGCCTTACACATGATGTAAGACAGGATCGCACCCGAAGAACCCACCAGCGCACCGGTGACGATCAGCAGGTCGTTGCTCAGCATAAAGCCCGCCGCCGCCGCCGCCCAACCGGAGTAGGAGTTCAGCATGGAGACCACCACCGGCATATCCGCACCACCGATGGACGCCACCAGATGCCAGCCGAAGGCCAGCGCGATGATAGTCATCACCAGCAACGCCAGCACCTGCAGACCGACGCTTTCGGTACGCACGAAGACCACCAGCAGCACAAACGACACCACCAGCGCCGCCAGGTTCAGCTTATGGCGGTTTGGCAGCATCAGCGGCTTAGAGGAAATCTTCCCGCGCAGCTTGCCGAACGCGACAATGGAGCCGGTGAAGGTGACCGCACCGATGAAGATACCGAGGAACACTTCCGTCAGGTGAATATTCACCAGAATCGGTTCCAGACCAGGCGTGTGGTACAGGTAGCTGTTGAAGCCCACCAGCACTGCGGCCAGACCCACAAAGCTGTGCAGAATCGCCACCAGCTCCGGCATCTCGGTCATTTCAACGCGTTTCGCCAGGCGAATACCAATCGCACCGCCGATGATCATCGCCACCAGGATCCACGCCACGTTGCCGGTGTCCGGCCCGAAGATGGTGGCAATCAGCGCAATCGCCATCCCGGCGATACCAAAGTTATTCCCCTGCTGAGACGTTTCGTGTTTGGAAAGCCCCGCCAGACTGAAAATAAACAGGATTGCAGCAACAATGTATGCGGCTGTCACTAATCCTCCAGACATATGCTACCCCTTAGCCTTTACGAAACATTTTCAGCATGCGCTGAGTCACGGTGAAACCACCGAAAATATTGATACTGGCGATCAGCACCGCGATAAAGCTCAGGAAGCTGATCCAGCCGCCGTGGCCAATCTGCAGTAACGCCCCCACCACGATGATCCCGGAGATGGCGTTGGTTACCGACATCAGCGGCGTATGCAGCGCATGGGAGACGTTCCACACCACGTAGTAGCCCACGACGCAGGAGAGCGCGAAGACGGTAAAGTGGCCGAGGAACTCTTTCGGCGCGACGTCAGCCAGCCAGCCGAACAGAATAATCACCAGCGCCATGATCGCGTATTTGCGCCACGGGGAAGCCGGTTTGGCAGGTTCTTTTGGTTCAGGCGCCGCTTTAGGCGCTGCCTGAGGCTGGGCCGAAACCTGAATCGGTGGCGCAGGCCAGGTAATTTCACCTTCACGCACCACGGTCACACCGCGCACCACCACGTCGTCAAAATCGACGGTGATGTTGCCGTCTTTTTCTTTGCAAAGCAGCTTCAGCAGGTTAACGAGGTTGGTGCCGTACAGCTGAGACGATTGTGTCGGCAGGCGACCCGGCAGATCGGTATAGCCGATCACCTTCACGCCGTTTGCGGTCGTGGTCACCTGATTCGCTACGGTATATTCGCAGTTGCCGCCGTTTTGCGCGGCCAGGTCGACAATCACGCTGCCCGGCTTCATGGAGTCCACCATCTCACGGGTAATCAGCTTCGGCGCCGGTTTACCCGGGATAAGCGCGGTGGTCACAATGATGTCGACATCTTTCGCCTGCGCGGCGAAGAGTTCCATTTCGGCTTTGATAAAGGCTTCGGACATCACCTTCGCATAACCATCACCGCTGCCCGCTTCTTCCTTGAAGTCCAGCTCAAGGAATTCGGCCCCCATACTCTGGACCTGTTCTTTCACCTCAGGACGGGTATCAAACGCGCGAACGATAGCGCCCAGGCTGTTTGCCGCACCGATGGCAGCAAGTCCCGCCACGCCCGCGCCAATCACCATCACCTTCGCCGGAGGGACTTTACCCGCCGCGGTGATCTGACCGGTAAAGAAGCGACCAAATTCGTGGGCCGCTTCAACAATGGCGCGGTAGCCCGCAATGTTTGCCATCGAACTTAAGGCGTCCAGCGACTGGGCGCGCGAAATACGCGGCACGGAGTCCATCGCCATCACGGTGACGCCGCGCGCGGCCAGTTTTTCCATCAGCTCAGGATTTTGCGCAGGCCAGATAAAGCTCACCAGCGTGGTGCCCGGATTCAGCAGCGCAATCTCACTCTCTTCCGGTGCGTTGACCTTCAGAATAACCGGCGACTGCCACACGTCGGCACTGTCCACCACTTCCGCACCAGCCTGAATAAAGGCCTCGTCATCGAAACTCGCCAGTTTGCCCGCGCCGCTTTCAACTGCGACGGTAAAACCCAGCTTAAGCAGTTGCTCCACCGTTTTCGGTGTTGCCGCTACGCGGGTTTCATTGGCTAACCGTTCTTTTGGTACCCCAATACGCATAGTTTTCCCTTCCATCGGTTTTTGATGATGGTTTAACGATAAGTGCCCGCGGTTTGTATCATTTTTCGCCATCACGCAAGCAATGAGACACAATTCACCCCGGAAAATAAAACAGTAACAAACTGTCTATAACCTACTGAAAATAGCGGCCGTGATCTACCGCCAGAAAACACTATTTCTTACTTTATCTGTGAAAAATAAGCGATCGGCGTCACTGACAGTGATATTTACCTTAAATTCATCGCCAGAACCGATAATTCGCGCAAGCGAAGCGGTAAAAACATGATATAGCGCCATAAGAGAACAACTTATTAACATTAAATTAACTTGTAAAAGTCATAAGCTTTATCAGTTTTACTTGTCAAACGCGTGTTTTTTCAACATATCACTAAATGTTATCGAATAAGGTGATTCAGTGAGCACAGGCAGTGAAAAATGGCGCAGACAGCGACGGGTTTTAAATGCCATAATCGGGACCGTCTCAAATTAACAACAATACCAGTACATGGTTTGCGCAAGGCGAAGGATCATTTTTATGAAGCTTAAGAACACACTCCTGGCGTCCGCACTTCTCTCCGCGACCGCCCTGTCTGCGAATGCCGCAACAGAGTTAACGCCGGAGCAAGCGGCAGCGTTAAAACCTTTTGACCATAAGGTCATTGTGGGTCGTTATAATTCTATTGGCGACGCCGTCGCCGCTGCATCAAAGGCCGCTGATAAAAACGGGGCAGCCTCGTTTTATGTTGTTGACCAGTCTGATAACGGCAACAGCGGTAACCAGCGCGTGACCATTGCGCTGTATAAGGACAACGCGCCAAAAGCTGACGCACCGAAAAACCGCGTGATTAACGGTGTTGTTGAACTGCCGAAAGATCAGGCGATTGCGCTGGAACCGTACGACACCGTCACCGTTCAGGGCTTTTACCGCAGCCAGCCTGAAGTGAACGATGCCATCACCAAAGCCGCGAAAGAGAAAGGGGCCTACGCTTTCTACATCGTGCGTCAGGTCGATGCTAACCAGGGCGGCAACCAGCGTATTACCGCGTTCATCTATAAAGAAGATGCGAAGAAACGTGTTCTGCAGAGCCCGGATGCGATTCCGGCAAACTCAGAAGCCGGTCGCGCGGCGATAGCGAAAGGCGGCGAAGAAGCGAAGAAAGTGGAAATCCCAGGCGTCGCAACGACGGCTACGCCAAGCGCTGAAGTGGGCCGTTTCTTTGAAACGCAGTCCACGAAAGGTGGCCGTTATTCGGTTACGCTGCCAGACGGTACCAAAGTTGAAGAGCTGAACAACGCCACTGCCGCGCAGATGGTGCCGTTCGACAGCATCAAATTTACCGGCAACTACGGCAACATGACGGAAGTCTCTTACCAGGTCGCGAAGCGTGCGGCGAAGAAAGGGGCGAAGTTCTACCACATCACCCGCCAGTGGCAGGAACGTGGTAACAACGTGACCATCAGCGCCGATCTGTACAAGTAACAAAATCGTTTAAAAAAGGCGGCGCAATGCCGCCTTTTTTGTTACTTTTTTTGAATTTCTGCCACACGTCATTGCATGCTTTCGTTACACTCCGTAAAATCCCGCGCCTTAGTGTGATCCACCATTTTTATGCGCCTGAGCGAAATAATTATTCTGGATTTTGACCTTTCATAACAGGAAGCCAATGGAAAAGAAACTTGGCCTGAGTGCTCTGACTGCACTCGTTTTAAGCTCAATGCTGGGTGCGGGCGTATTCAGTTTGCCGCAAAATATGGCGGCCGTCGCCAGCCCGTCTGCCCTCATCATTGGCTGGGGCATTACGGGTGTCGGAATATTGCTGCTGGCCTTCGCCATGCTGCTGCTGACGCGCATTCGCCCGGATCTGGACGGCGGCATTTTCACCTATGCCCGGGAAGGTTTCGGCGAGCTGATTGGCTTCTGCTCCGCCTGGGGATACTGGCTGTGTGCGGTGATCGCCAACGTCTCCTATCTGGTGATCGTTTTCTCGGCCCTCAGTTTCTTTACCGATACGCCTGAGCTGCGCCTGTTTGGCGACGGGAATACCTGGCAGTCTATTGTGGGCGCCTCGGTGTTACTGTGGTTCGTCCACTGGCTGGTGCTGCGTGGCGTACAAACGGCCGCCAGCATTAACCTGGTGGCGACGCTCGCGAAACTGGTTCCGCTCGGCCTGTTTATCGTTCTGGCCTTCATTGCGTTCCGTATGGACGTGTTCACGCTCGATTTCAGCGGCGTTGCGCTGGGCGTCCCCGTCTGGGAGCAGGTGAAAAACACGATGCTGATTACCCTGTGGGTGTTCATCGGTGTTGAAGGCGCGGTTGTGGTTTCCGCCCGGTCCCGAAATAAACGCGATGTGGGCCGCGCCACGCTGCTGGCGGTACTGGCTGCGCTCGGGGTCTATCTGCTGGTGACGCTGCTGTCGCTGGGCGTGGTGGCGCGTCCTGAGCTGGCTGAAATGCGTAACCCGTCAATGGCGGGCCTGATGGTGAAAATGCTCGGCCCCTGGGGCGATGTGGTGATTGCCGCTGGCCTTATCATCTCCGTCTGCGGAGCCTACCTGAGCTGGACCATCATGGCGGCTGAAGTGCCTTTCCTGGCCGCGACGCACAAGGCGTTTCCACGCCTGTTTGCGCGTCAAAACCAAAACAGCGCGCCGTCTGCCTCACTCTGGCTGACCAACATCAGCGTTCAGATCTGTCTGGTGCTGATCTGGCTCACAGGTTCAGACTATAACACGCTGCTGACCATCGCCTCGGAGATGATTCTGGTACCCTATTTCTTAGTGGGTGCGTATCTGTTAAAAATTGCCACACGCCCGGCGCATTATGTCGTCGGTGTCGGAGCCTGTATTTACGGCCTGTGGTTGTTGTATGCTTCCGGACCTATGCATCTGCTGCTGTCGGTGGTGCTGTACGCACCGGGTCTGCTGGTGTTCATCTACGCCCGCCGCACGCATCAGCTGGAGAACGCGCTGAAACGCCGTGAGATGGCCTTAATTGGACTGTTACTGGTTGCTGCCGTGCCGGCAACCTGGATGTTAGTGGGATAGCATCGCCTTTCCCATTGTTGAACTGTAAAGGAGAATACGATGGGAAATGCACCGCTTCGCCCCATACTGATCACCGGCGGAGGCCGCCGTATCGGCCTCGCCCTCGCCCATCATTTTCTCAACCTTCGCCATCCGGTCATTGTCAGCTACCGCACGGAATACCCGTCGATTGAAGGGCTGCGCAAAGCCGGGGCGGTCTGCATTCAGGCTGATTTTTCAACCGATGAAGGCATTCTGGCCTTTGCGGAAAAGGTGAAATCCACCACAACGGGTCTGCGCGCCGTGCTCCATAACGCCAGCGCATGGCAGGCCGAAAAGCCGGGTACGTCACTCAGCGAAACGCTCTCCGCCATGCTGCAGATCCACGTCAATGCCCCTTATCTGCTTAACCACGCTCTGCAGGATCTGCTCCGCGGCCACGGGCATGCTGCGGGCGACATCATTCACTTCACGGATTATGCGGTGGAGCGCGGCAGCGACAAGCACATTGCCTATGCGGCCAGTAAAGCCGCGCTGGATAATATGACCCGCTCGTTTGCCCGCAAGCTCGCCCCCGAGGTGAAGGTGAACGCCATCGCCCCGGCAATGATCTTATTCAACGAAAACGATGATGCGGAGTATCGCCAGCAGGCGCTGAATAAATCGCTGATGAAAATTGCCCCGGGCGAGAAAGAGGTCATCGACCTCGTGGATTACCTGCTCACCAGTTGCTACGTCACCGGCAGAACCTTTGCCGTGGACGGCGGCCGACCGCTGCGCTAGTGAAAGCGGCTCCAGAAGAAAATTAACACCCAGGCGCTGAGCCCCCAGCAGACCACCGCCCCGCTCAGCGCCAGGGGAAGACGCAGAAAACCGGTGAAATACCACAGCGAAAGCAGATAGAGAAAATACGGGATGATTGACCACATGCCAAACACGATGGTCGTGCGTAACGCTTCCGTGCCGCGTTCAGACGCCACAATATAGTGGGCAATGAGTGCAAAGGTCGGGAAGAGAGGGATCAGCCCGGCAATATAGTAGTTTTTCGTTTTTGCCAGAATGCCAATCAGCAACACCACCAGCGCACCCAGCGCGGCTTTGATCACCAGAGCCATCGTTTTCCTTATAATAATCAACTCACCCTATGGGCCAGAATAACGGAACCGGCGTTAATTTTGAAAGATTAATGGAAGGTTAAGGTTTCGCGGTGTATGTTGGCTTTTTTCACGAAAACAGACGCTGTATGAATAAGATTGTTTATGTTGAAGACGAACCCGAAGTCGGGCAGCTGATCGCCGCCTATCTGGGTAAACATGATATGGACGTCATTGTTGAACCTCGTGGCGATCGTGCCGAAGAGGTGGTCGTCCGTGAAAACCCGGATCTGGTGCTGCTGGATATCATGTTGCCGGGCAAAGACGGCATGACGCTCTGCCGCGACCTGCGCGCCCGGTGGGAGGGCCCTATCGTCCTGCTCACCTCACTGGACAGCGATATGAACCATATTTTGTCGCTGGAGATGGGTGCCAATGATTACATTCTGAAAACCACACCGCCTGCCGTCCTGCTCGCTCGCCTGCGCCTCCATTTACGCCAGCACGCCAGCATCGAACGCGAAGCACCGGCGCCGTCTCTGACGCCGCACAAAGCGATGCGTTTCGGTACGCTGTCTATTGATCCGATTAACCGTCAGGTGCTGCTCTCTGGCGAGCTTATCGCCCTTTCCACCGCAGATTTTGACCTGCTGTGGGAGCTGGCAACGCATGCCGGGCAGATCATGGATCGTGACGCGCTGCTGAAAAACCTGCGTGGCGTAAGCTATGACGGAATGGACCGCAGCGTGGACGTGGCGATTTCGCGTCTGCGCAAAAAACTGCAGGATAACGCCACCGAGCCCTACCGCATTAAAACCGTGCGTAACAAGGGCTATCTGTTTGCCCCACATGCGTGGGAAACCTGATCGCCGGACAGGATAACCTGCGCGAAATAAAGGCATTACGCGAGAATGCCCTTCTTTCGCGCGTTTATTTTTACGTTTGCGCAACAATTAACTTGCTAAGCACGCAAACTATTCCATAATTACCTTCTCGACTCTCCTTTCTTCAGCTCGCCCCGCTCTTGCGATTGTTTTACTCATTTTCGCCGTGAAGCTTTCACGACATCTCTCCAATAAATCTTGAAATGAGGATTTAAGCTCATGAATTATGTATAGCTACGGTCAGGTAGAAGCGATAAAAACCAATCTTGAGTGGATTGTTAATCAGGCAACCCTGAACCACGCCTCCCCCTCTCGCACCGATCAAAAAGCGCTCTTTGACCTGCTGGAACTCATCCAGTCTTACGAAATACTGCTGGATCTCATCAGCGAATACGGAACGGATGTGATTGATACGCACATTGCAGAAGGCCTGGCCATGACGGAAAAACTCATCGCCAAGGTAAAAAACAGCGCAAAAGCCATGTAAGACGCTCCACAGACATGAAAAACGCGAAGGCTTTTCATGTATATTCTGCACATAGCGTTTTTGCGGTGAGATCCAATGAAAAAGCTGTTTGTGCAGTTTTATCTTTTACTGTTTGTCTGCTTCCTGGTGATGACCATGCTGGTCGGGCTGGTGTATAAATTTACCGCCGAACGTGCGGGCAGGCAGTCTCTGGACGACCTGATGAAAAGCTCGCTCTATCTGATGCGCAGCGAGCTGAGAGAGATCCCGCCACACGACTGGGCGAAAACCCTGAAAGAGCTGGATCTCAATCTGTCATTCGATTTACGCATCGAGCCGTTGAAAGATTTCGATCTGGACCCGCCCGCCATGCAGCGTCTGCGCGACGGGGATATCGTCGCGCTGGATGAGAAATACACCTTTATCCAGCGAATTCCGCGCAGCCATTACGTGCTGGCCGTCGGGCCGGTGCCCTATCTCTATTATCTGCATCAGATGCGCCTGCTGGACATGGCGCTGATGGCCTTTATCGCCATTTCACTCGCGTTTCCGGTTTTTATCTGGATGCGCCCGCACTGGCAGGACATGCTGAAACTCGAATCCGCCGCACAGCGTTTTGGCGAGGGGCATTTTACAGAGCGTATTCACTTCGACAGCGGTTCCAGCTTTGAACGTCTGGGCGTGGCCTTTAACCAGATGGCCGATAACATCAATGCCCTTATCGCCAGCAAGAAACAGCTGATCGACGGGATCGCGCACGAGCTGCGCACGCCGCTGGTGCGCCTGCGCTATCGTCTGGAAATGAGCGAGAACCTGACGGAAGCAGAGTCTCAGGCGCTTAACCGCGACATTGGCCAGCTTGAAGCGCTGATTGAGGAGCTGCTGACCTACGCGCGCCTCGATCGCCCGCAAAACGAGCTAAACCTCAGCACGCCGGATCTGCCCGCCTGGCTGCAAACCCACATTGATGACGTTCAGAGCGTAAACCCGCAGCGCACGCTGTTGACGCGCGTCACGCCGGGTGATTACGGCGCGCTCGATATGCGCCTGATGGAGCGCGTGCTGGACAATCTGATGAACAACGCCATGCGCTACAGCGAAAGTACGCTGCAGATTGGGTTGGATTTGCAGGGCAATCAGGCCCGCCTGACGGTAGAGGATGACGGACCGGGGATTGCCCCGGAGGCACGCGAAACCGTGTTTGAACCGTTTGTCCGCCTCGATCCCAGCCGCGATCGCGCCACCGGCGGATGCGGTCTGGGGCTGGCAATCGTTCACTCTATCGCGCAGGCGATGGGCGGCACGGTGCATTGCGAAGAGAGCGAGCTCGGCGGCGCGCGCTTCTGCTTTAGCTGGCCGGTGTACCATAACATCGCCCTTCCCGTCCCTGCCTGACTTCAACCGCACGCTGGCCTGACCCGGCGTGCTGTGCTATATGATAAGTATGTTGTAACTAATGAGGGGCTTATGGCGACCTACGATCTTATTGAACGGCTGAACAGCACGTTTCGGGAAATAGAACACGAGCTGCAGACCCTGACAGAACGTTTGCAGACCTGCCGCCTGCTGGCCGCGCGCGTCTTTACCCTGCCCGAGGTGGCCAAAGGGGCCGAGCACGATCCGCTGGACACCATCGACGTGAAGCAGCACATCGGCAAGGCCGCACTGGAGCTGGCGATGAAACACTATCGCCATCTTTTTATCCAGCAGCAGTCTGAACAGCGCAGCAGCAAGGCGGCCGTGCGGCTGCCGGGCGTGATCTGTCTGCAAACCGATGCAGTAGCGCGCGAGGCGCTGGAAAGCCAGATTGCCCATATCAACAGTCTGAAAGCGGCATTTGAGAAGATCGTTACCGAAGAGTCGGGCCTGGCCCCCGCCGCCCGGTTTGAGTGGGTGCACCGTCAGCTTCCGGGGTTAATTACCCTGAATGCCTATCGCACGCTGACGGTTCTGCGCCATCCCGCCACGCTGCGCTTCGGCTGGGCGAATAAGCACATCATTAAAAACTTCACCCGGGATGAAATTCTGGCGCAGCTGGAAAAGAGCCTGAAGACGCCGCGCACCGTCGCGCCGTGGTCGCGTGAGCAGTGGATCGAGCGCCTGGAGCAGGAGTACCACAGCATCGCCTCGCTGCCAGCGGATACGCGCCTCAAAATTAAGCGCCCGGTGAAGGTGCAGCCTATCGCCCGCGTCTGGTATTCCGGCCAGCAAAAACAGGTGCAGTATGCCTGTCCAACGCCCCTGATTGCGCTTTATGATGCCGACCAGGGGGCTATCGTGCCGGATATTGGTGAGTTGCTGAATTACGATGCTGAAAATGTCCAGCACCGTTACCGACCTCAGGCGCAGCCGCTTCAGCTCATTATTCCGCGGCTGCACCTGTACGTGGCGAGTTGATTATTTCAGACTGCCGACCATCGCCTCGGGGCGCACCCAGGCATCAAACTCCGCCTCCGTCAGATAGCCCAGCGCCAGGGCGGAGGCTTTCAGCGTCAGCCCCTCCTTATGCGCTTTTTTGGCGATCTCGGCGGCTTTATCGTAGCCGATATGGGTATTGAGCGCGGTCACCAACATCAGCGACTCATTTAACAGCTGGCTGATGCGCTCGCGGTTTGGCTCGATCCCCACCGCGCAGTGTTCGTTAAAGCTCTCCATGCCGTCCGCCAGCAGACGAATCGATTGCAGAACATTGTGGATCACCATCGGGCGATAGACGTTCAGCTCGAAGTTGCCGGATGCACCGCCCAGGTTAACGGCCACGTCGTTGCCCAGTACCTGACAGCAGAGCATAGTCATGGCTTCGCACTGGGTCGGGTTGACTTTACCCGGCATGATGGAGCTGCCCGGCTCGTTTTCCGGAATGCTGATTTCACCGATGCCGCAGCGCGGGCCCGAGGCCAGCCAGCGCACGTCGTTGGCGATTTTCATTAGCGACGCCGCCAGCCCTTTCAGCGCGCCGTGGGTGTGGACCAGCGCATCGCAGGTCGCCAGCGCTTCGAACTTGTTGGGCGCCGTGACGAACGGCTGTCCGGTTATGGCCGCAAGCTCCTCCGCCACGCGCACCGCATACTCCGGATGGGTGTTTAACCCGGTGCCGACCGCCGTGCCGCCGAGCGCCAGCTCCGCCAGGTGCGGCAGGCTGTTTTCAATATGCTTCAGGTTGTGTTCCAGCATCGCCACCCAGCCGGAAATCTCCTGGCCGAGCGTCAGCGGCGTGGCGTCCTGCAGGTGCGTACGGCCAATTTTGACGATATCGCGGAAGGCCTGCGCTTTCTCGTTGAGCGTGGATTTGAGGACGTTGAGCTGGGGGATAAGCTGCTCGCGGATAGCAATCACCGCCGCCACGTGCATGGCCGTGGGGAAGACGTCGTTAGAACTCTGGCTCTTGTTGACGTCATCGTTCGGGTGAACCTTGCGCTCCATGCCGCGCACGCCGCCCAGCAGCTCGCTGGCCCGGTTCGCCAGCACTTCGTTCATGTTCATGTTGCTCTGGGTGCCGGAACCGGTCTGCCAGATGGCGAGCGGAAATTCGTCGGGATGCTTGCCCGCCAGCACTTCGTCGGCGGCATTTATGATGGCGGTGGCCTTGTCTGCCGCCAGCAGGCCTAAATCCTGGTTTACCTTCGCGGCTGCGCGTTTGGTGAGCGCCAGCGCCTGAATCAGCGAAACGGGCATTTTTTCAGTCGAGATACGGAAATGCTCCAGCGAACGCTGGGTTTGCGCGCCCCATAGCTTGTCGGTCGGGACGTCGATGGCGCCCATCGAGTCTTTCTCATGGCGTACCGTGGTCATTACTTTCTCCTTGATAACACTGTCGGGATTGCTCACATGCTTAAGGGATAAGTATTGATGACTTCTGAGAAACGGTATGGCGCTTTGTGCGCTCTTTTTGGTGTCGGGTGGCGGCTTCGCCTTACCCGACCTACGAGAATGTAGGCCGGGTAAGCGTCAGCGCCACCCGGCATTTTCTTCAGACTACTTCACACACGCCGAACACTGAGAGGACTGGATCTGCTTGAAGAAGTCGTTGCCTTTGTCATCCACGAGGATAAACGCCGGGAAGTCTTCCACCTCAATTTTCCAGATCGCTTCCATGCCCAGTTCCGGGTATTCCACGCACTCCAGGCTCTTGATGCTGCCCTGCGCCAGCACCGCAGCCGGGCCGCCGATGCTGCCGAGGTAGAAGCCGCCGTGCTTGTGGCAGGCGTCCGTTACCTGCTGGCTGCGGTTGCCTTTCGCCAGCATGATCATGCTGCCGCCGTTAGCCTGCAGCTGGTCGACGTACGAGTCCATACGGCCCGCCGTGGTTGGGCCTAATGAGCCAGAGGCATAGCCTTCAGGCGTTTTCGCCGGGCCCGCGTAGTAGATCGGGTGATCTTTAATGTACTGCGGCAGCCCTTCGCCGTTGTCCAGACGCTCTTTCAGCTTCGCGTGCGCGATGTCGCGGCCCACGATAATCGTGCCGTTGAGGGAGAGACGGGTCGAAACCGGATACTGAGACAGCTGCGCCAGGATCTCTTTCATCGGACGGTTCAGGTCAACGCGAACCGCTTCCCCCTCGCCCGCTTTACGCAGTTCTTCCGGGATGTATTTGCCCGGGTTGTTCTCCAGCTTCTCGATCCAGATGCCGTCGCGGTTGATCTTCGCCTTGATGTTGCGATCCGCAGAGCAGGAGACGCCCATCCCGACCGGACAGGATGCACCGTGACGCGGCAGACGGATCACGCGCACGTCGTGGGCGAAGTATTTGCCGCCAAACTGCGCGCCGAGGCCCAGATTGCGCGCTTCTTCCAGCAGCTCCTGCTCAAGCTGCACGTCGCGGAACGCCTGGCCGTGCTCGTTACCTTCGGTTGGCAGGCCGTCGTAGTATTTGGTTGAGGCCAGCTTCACGGTCTTCAGCGTGCTTTCCGCCGAGGTACCGCCAATCACAAACGCGATATGGTACGGCGGGCACGCCGCGGTGCCGAGGGTGCGCATCTTCTCAACCAGATAATTCTTCAGCTTGCCCGGGGTGAGCAGCGCTTTGGTCTCCTGATAGAGATAGGTTTTGTTGGCCGAACCGCCGCCTTTGGCGATGCAGAGGAATTTGTACTCATCCCCGTCGACGCTGTAGATGTCAATCTGTGCAGGCAGGTTGGTACCGGTGTTGACCTCTTTGTACATGTCCAGCGCCGCGTTTTGCGAATAGCGCAGGTTGTCTTCGGTGTAGGTGTTATATACGCCGTGCGCCAGCGCCGCTTCATCGCCGCCGCCGGTCCAGACGCGCTGGCCTTTTTTACCGACGATGATCGCCGTACCGGTATCCTGGCAGGTAGGCAGAATGCCTTTCGCCGCGATATCGGAGTTACGCAGGAACTGCAGGGCAACGTACTTGTCGTTTTCGCTGGCTTCCGGGTCGCTCAGAATATCGGCCACCTGCTGCTGGTGCGCAGGACGGAGCATAAACGAGGCGTCGTGGAAAGCATGCTGCGCCAGCAGCGTCAGCGCCTGCGGATCCACCTTGAGGATCTCTTGTCCTTCAAACTCAGAGACGGAGACGTGATCGCGGGTTAACAGGTAATACTCGGTCTGATCCTTACTGAGGGGGAAAGGATCCTGATAATGGAAGGGTTTATTCGACATTGGTCTCTCACTTACTGCTTCGGTCTGTTTATTCAGGGCAGATGTTCCGCTGCCCGGCTTAAAAGCGAGTCAGCTTATCCTACACAATTTTTTAACAAAAACTGAGACTAGTACGACTTTTTACATCCACAGGTTACTTCCATGTGGTTTATTGCTTTAATACCCGGAGTTTATTCCACATTTGAATCAGGGCTTGATAATGCAAAAACTCATCAACTCAGTGCAAAACTACGCCTGGGGAAGTAAAACTGCGTTAACGGATCTCTACGGTATCGCGAACCCAAACAACCTGCCGATGGCAGAACTGTGGATGGGGGCGCACCCGAAGAGCAGCTCAAAAATTGAAGACGCCAGCGGCCAGGCACGCAGCCTGCGTGACGTAATTGACGCCGATAAAGCCGCGCTGCTGGGCGACAAGGTGGCTCAGCGCTTTGGCGAACTGCCGTTCCTGTTTAAAGTGCTGTGCGCTGACCAGCCGCTCTCCATCCAGGTTCATCCGAACAAGCAAGCGTCTGAAATCGGCTTTGCGAAAGAGAACGCGGCGGGTATTCCGTTAGACGCCGCCGAGCGTAACTACAAAGATCCTAACCACAAGCCGGAGCTGGTGTTCGCGCTGACGCCGTTCCTGGCGATGAACGCGTTCCGCGAATTTTCAGAGATTATCTCCTTGCTGCAGCCGGTCGCGGGTGCCAATAACGCTATCGCGCATTTCCTTGAAAACCCGAATGCCGAGGCGCTAAGCCAGCTGTTTGCCAGCCTGCTGAACATGCAGGGTGAAGAGAAGTCCCACGCGCTGGCGGTACTGAAAGCCGCTCTGGACAGCCAGCAGGGTGAACCGTGGGAGACCATCCGTCTGATTTCCGAATTCTACCCGGACGACAGCGGCCTGTTCTCCCCTCTGCTGCTGAACGTGGTGAAGCTGAATCCGGGTGAAGCAATGTTCCTGTTCGCGGAAACCCCGCACGCCTATCTGCAGGGCGTGGCGCTGGAGGTGATGGCCAACTCTGACAACGTGCTGCGCGCGGGCCTGACGCCGAAATACATCGACATCCCCGAGCTGGTTGCCAACGTCAAGTTCGTGGCGAAACCTGCCGCGGAGCTGCTGACTCAGCCGGTGAAAAACGGCGCAGAGCTGGACTTCCCGATTCCGGTTGAGGATTTTGCTTTCTCCCTGCACGACCTGAGCCAGACAGAAACGACCATCGCACAGGAAAGTGCGGCGATCCTGTTCTGCGTGGAAGGCGAAGCGACGCTGCACAAAGGCGAACAGCGTCTTGTGCTTAAGCCCGGTGAATCAGCATTCGTTGCAGCCAATGAGTCTCCGGTTAGCGTAAGCGGCACCGGTCGACTGGCGCGCGTTTTCAATAAGCTTTAAGCACTTACTGAATTTTTTAACAACTCTTGCTAAGCTAGTTGCAGGCTTAATATCTCCAGGCGGTTTTTACCGCCTGGTTTCATTTTAGGGATAGTCGCAATGAAAAAATCGGTCGTAGCGGTAGGAGTGATTGTAGCGTTAGGCGTGGTCTGGACGGGTGCCTCCTGGTTTACCGGGAAACAGCTGGAAGGACGCCTGGCTGAGATGGTGGCGCAGGCTAACGGAGAGATTAAGCGCAGCGCGCCGGAAGCGGGCCTTGAGCTGAGCTACCAGAATTATGAGCGCGGCGTGTTTACCAGCCGTATGCAGGTTGTGGTGAAGCCGGTTGCCGGTACGGAAAACGGCTGGCTGAAACCGGGTCAGAGCGTGGTGCTGGATGAAGTGGTGAGCCACGGTCCCTTCCCGCTGGCGCAGCTAAAGTCGTTTAACCTGATCCCGTCAATGGCGTCCGTTCACACGGTCCTGGTGAATAACGACGTCACCAAACCGCTGTTCGACCTCGCAAAAAATACCTCACCTTTCGAAATCGACACCCGCATCAGCTATGCCGGTGACACCAGTTCCGATATCGCGCTGAAAGCGCTGAACTACGAGAAAGAGAATGAGAAAGTCGCCTTTAGCGGTGGTCACTTCAAACTTGACGCGGACCGCGACGGGAACGTGTTCTCCCTGACGGGTGAAGCGGAAAGTGGCCTGGTCAACGCCGTGAACGAATACAATCAAAAAGTTCAGCTCACCTTCAACAACCTGAAGGCCGACGGCAACAGCCGCATGACCGATTTTAAAGAGCGTATCGGCGATCAGAAACTGTCTCTCGATAAAGTCGCCATTGCGGTTGAAGGCAAAGAGATGGCCGTGCTGGAAGGCATGGACGTCAACGGCAAATCCGACGTTTCCAAAGACGGTAAGAGCATCAATACCCAGCTGGATTACACGCTGAAGAGCCTGAAAGTGCAGAATCAGGATCTGGGCACCGGCAAACTGTCGCTGAAGATCGGCAATATCGACGGCCAGGCGTGGCACGAATTTAGCCAGAAATACAGCAAAGAGAGCCAGGCGCTGCTGACCGATGCCGCGCTGCAGCAGAACCCGGAAGTGTACCAGCAGCAGGCGATGGCGGTGCTGTTCAACAACCTGCCAATCCTGCTGAAAGGCGAGCCGGTGATCACCGTTGCGCCGCTGAGCTGGAAAAACAGCAAAGGCGAAACCAGCTTTAACCTGTCGCTGTTCCTGAAGGATCCGGCCACCGCCACGGGTGAACCGCAGACGCTGGCGCAGGAAGTGGATCGCAGCGTGAAGTCGCTCGACAGCAAGCTGACCATCCCGATGGATATGGCGACCGAGTTTATGACCCAGATTGCGAAGCTGGAAGGCTACGGCGATGAAGATGCCGGCAAGCTGGCGAACCAGCAGGTGAAAGGTCTGGCGGCCATGGGCCAGATGTTCCGCATCACGAAGGTGGACAACAACACGATTTCCACCAGCCTGCAGTACGCCAACGGCCAGGTCACGCTCAACGGCGACAAAATGCCGCTGGAGGATTTTGTCGGCATGTTTGGCATGCCTGCTCTGGGGATGCCGGAACCGGCTGAACCGGCAGCGCCAGCCGAACCGGCGGCACCGCAGCAGTAAACGTCAAAACCCCTCGCATGAGGGGTTTTTATTGCCGGGTGGCGCTGACGCTTACCCGGCCTACGATTCCGGGCCGTTGCAGGCCCGTGTAAGCGCAGCACCGCCGGGCGATGTGCAGCGGAGATTATTTCACCGGCACCAGCCGCGCCGCCACAATCTGGTGCCCGGCCTGAACGTCCGTATTGTCGATGCGCTGCATGATCCTGTCCGCCAGGGTGTAGCCCATCTCCCGCGCTGGGGTCGTGGCCCAGACGATCGGCAGATCGTCGAGCGCGTTTTCACCGACGTCGGCGAACGCCCCCAGCGCCACCTGGTGGCCGAAGAAGGTTTCCACCCCGCCCTCGCCGCTCTGACGCCCGGCGCGGATCAGGCCAAACCAGGCGCCCATGGCGATCACATCGTTATAGCAAATGACGGCGCTGATGGTCGGGCTGCTGCGCAGCAGCGCGCCTATCGCTTCCGCCGCCATCTTCTGGCTGGACTCACACTCAACAACCCACTCGCTGTGGAACGGCAGGCCGTATTTAATCAGCGTCGCGCAGTAGCCGCCGACCCGTTCGGCGCGGGTCAGGGACGAGCTTTTGCCGCCCAGCCAGGCAATGCGCTGATGGCCGCGACGAATAAGATGCTCGGTCAGCATTTGCGCCGCCTGCATGTTATCCGGGCGCAGCGTATCGGCTTCATCGAGGTAGCTGGCGCGTGAAGCAAACACCAGCGGCACGCCTTTTTCAGCGGCACGCTCGCACAGCTCGCTGCCCACGCCCGACGCCCCGGCGACGATCACCCCGTCCACACCCTGATTCAGCAGCATATCGAGCCGGGAAAGCAGCTGATCGGCCTCGCGACCGCCGTGAAGCAGAAAGACCATCCGCCCCTGCGCTTCAAGCGCTTCGGTTAAGCCGGCGGTCAGCTCCGCATAGAACGGTGACGTCAGGTCACGGACAATCAGGCCAATCACCCCGCTTTGCCCGCCGCGCAGCGCCGACGCCTGGCGGTTTCGCACAAAGCCCAACTGCTCAACCGCCTCGTTCACCCGCTGACCGGTCGCGGGAGAGATGCGTCCTTTTCCGCTCAGTACCAGAGAAACGGTGCTGACGGAAACCCCCGCCGCCAGCGCGACATCGTTGATGGTGACTTTTTTCGCTACAGCCATGTGTTGGCGTGACTCCCTGAAAAATGAGATCGGTAAAACGTTTTATCAATACGTTATCTTTATACTACCAGTCAAAGCCTGAGAATGTGATTTAGCGCGCACTAAACTTTGATAAAACGTTTTATCTTCTCGCAGCATTGAAGCAGACAAACTGATTTTAACCATAAAGGAGTCGTTTTATGACGGCGAAAGCAGCACAAAAAATATCGCTGTGGGAATTTTTCCAGCAACTGGGTAAAACCTTTATGCTGCCCGTGGCGCTTCTCTCGTTCTGCGGGATCATGCTCGGGATCGGCAGTTCGCTCAGCAGTAAAGACGTCATCACGCTGATCCCCTTCCTCGGCGCGCCCGTGCTGCAGGCGATCTTTATCTGGATGAGTAAAGTCGGCTCCTTTGCCTTCAGTTTCCTGCCCGTGATGTTCTGTATCGCAATCCCGCTGGGCCTGGCCCGCGAGAACAAAGGCGTCGCAGCGTTTGCCGGTTTTGTGGGCTACGCGGTGATGAACCTGGCGGTTAACTTCTGGCTGACCGCAAAAGGCATACTGCCGACCACCGACGCCGCCGTGCTGAAGGCCAACAACATTCAGAGCGTGATTGGTATTCAGTCCATCGACACCGGGATCCTCGGGGCGGTGATCGCCGGGGTAATTATCTGGATGCTGCACGAGCGCTTCCACAATATCCGCCTGCCGGATGCCCTGGCTTTCTTCGGCGGCACCCGCTTTGTCCCGATCGTGACCCTGGTCGTTATGGGTCTGTTTGGTCTGATTATTCCGCTGATTTGGCCAGTTTTCGCTATGGGCATCAACGGCATTGGCCGCATCATTAACGGCGCGGGAGATTTTGGTCCGATGATCTTCGGCACCGGCGAGCGTCTGCTGCTGCCGTTTGGCCTGCAGCATATCCTGGTGGCCCTGATTCGCTTCACCGAAGCGGGCGGCACCATGGAGGTGTGCGGTCACGACGTGAGCGGCGCGCTGACTATCTTCCAGGCGCAGCTCAGCTGCCCGACGACACACGGCTTCTCCGAAAGCGCAACCCGCTTCCTGTCTCAGGGTAAAATGCCTGCCTTCCTCGGCGGCCTGCCGGGTGCTGCGCTGGCAATGTACCACTGCGCGCGCCCGGAAAACCGTCATAAAATTAAAGGCCTGCTGATTTCCGGCGTGATCGCCTGCGTCGTGGGCGGTACCACCGAGCCTATCGAGTTCCTGTTCCTCTTCGTCGCGCCGGTGCTGTATCTGATTCACGCGGTGCTGACCGGGCTGGGCTTCACCGTGATGGCGGTGCTGGGCGTCACCATCGGCAACACTGACGGTAACGTGATCGACTTCGTGGTGTTCGGGATCCTGCACGGCCTGTCGACTAAGTGGTATCTGGTCCCTGTCGTGGCGGCAATCTGGTTTGCGGTGTACTACGGGATCTTCCGCTTCGCCATCACCCGTTTTAACCTGAAAACGCCAGGCCGCGATATTGATACGGCCACCAGCGTTGAACAGGCGGTTGCCGGTACCGTGGGCAAATCCGGCTATAACACCCCTGCCATTCTGGCGGCGCTGGGCGGTGCGGATAACATCACCTCGCTGGATAACTGCATTACCCGCCTGCGTTTGTCGGTGGCGGATATGTCAAAAGTGGATACCAACGCCCTCAAGGCCAACCGGGCCATCGGCGTGGTACAGTTAAACCAGCACAATTTGCAGGTGGTTATCGGCCCGCAGGTACAGTCAGTGAAAGATGAGCTGGCGACCCTGATGCGAACAGTAGAAGCCTGATGCCTCAGCCCCCTCACCATGAGGGGGTTTTACGTTAAGGATTAAAGCATGTTTGATTTCTCAACCGTCGTGGATCGACACGGCACCTGGTGTACGCAGTGGGACTATGTCGCCGACCGCTTTGGCGCGGCGGATCTGCTGCCCTTCACCATCTCGGATATGGATTTCGCCACCGCCCCCTGCATAACCGACGCGCTGCAACAGCGCATTCATCACGGCGTGTTTGGCTATAGCCGCTGGAAAAACGACGAGTTTCTCGCCGCCGTCGCACACTGGTTCCAGCAGCGCTTTAACACCCGAATTGATACCGAAAGCGTGGTTTATGGCCCCTCCGTCATCTACATGGTCTCGGAACTGATTCGCCTCTGGTCAAAACCCGACGACGGCGTGGTGGTTCACACCCCGGCATACGATGCCTTTTACAAAGCCATAGAGGGAAACGGGCGTCGTGTTGTGGCGGTTGAAATGGAAAAACAGGCCGCTGGCTGGCAGGGCAATATGGCAGCCCTGGAAGCGGCGCTGGCGAAACCGGAAAACAAAATTTTGCTGCTGTGCAGCCCGCAGAATACGACCGGCAAGGTCTGGACGCGGGATGAATTGACGCAGATGGCGGAACTCTGCGAGCGCTATGACGTGGCGGTTATCAGCGATGAAATCCATATGGACATGGTGTGGGGAGAACATCGTCACACGCCGTGGACCGCAGTGGCGCGGAGCAAATGGGCGCTTCTGACCTCCGGCTCGAAAAGCTTTAACATTCCGGCGCTGACGGGGGCTTATGGCCTGATCGGCGATGAAGAGAGCCGTAACGGCTATCTCAGCGCGTTAAAAGGTCGGGACGGGCTCTCTTCCCCTTCCGTGCTGGCGCTAACGGCGCATATCGCCGCCTATCAGCAAGGGGGGCCGTGGCTGGATGCCCTGCGGGGTTATCTGGAAGACAATCTGTTGTATATCGCTCAGGAAGTAAACCGCGCTTTTCCGAAACTCAACTGGCAGCCGCCGGAAGCGACCTATCTGGCCTGGATCGATCTGCGTCCGCTGAACATTGACGATCGGGCGCTGCAAAAAGTGCTGATCGAGCAGCAAAAGGTCGCCATCATGCCGGGATATACCTATGGAAAAGAGGGAAATGGCTTCGTACGCCTGAATGCGGGCTGCCCGCGCAGCAAGCTCGAGCAAGGGGTTCAACGCCTGATTGCTGGCATTAATACGCTTCTATAATCAATTTGCGCAACGGAATATTCCCTTGCGCAAATAGCTTTTTACCCCGTTTTGTTTTTATAATATGGCGCACTTTAACCAGAAAAGAGTGCGACCATGATTGATACACGCCTGCCTTTAACTGATATTCATCGTCACCTTGACGGTAACATTCGTGCCCAAACCATCCTCGATCTTGGCCGCCAGTTCAATTTAACGCTTCCTGCTCAGACCCTTGAGTCCCTGATCCCTCACGTACAGGTGACCTCTAATGAACCGGACCTGGTCAGCTTCCTGAGCAAACTCGACTGGGGCGTGAAAATGCTGGCGTCGCTGGATGCCTGCCGCCGCGTGGCGTTTGAGAACATCGAAGATGCCGCCCGCAACGGCCTGCACTACGTCGAGCTGCGCTTCTCGCCGGGCTACATGGCGATGACCCACAACCTGCCCGTTGCAGGCGTCGTGGAAGCCGTCATTGAAGGCGTCCGCGAAGGGTGTAAAACCTTCGACGTTCAGGCTCGCCTGATCGGCATCATGAGCCGTACCTTCGGTGAAGCCGCCTGCCTGCAGGAGCTGGAAGCGCTGCTGGCCCATCGTGATGCCATCACCGCCGTCGATCTCGCCGGTGACGAGCTGGGCTTCCCGGGCAGCCTGTTCCTCTCCCACTTCAACCGCGCGCGCGATGCCGGCTGGCACATTACCGTGCACGCGGGTGAAGCGGCTGGCCCGGAAAGCATCTGGCAGGCTATCCGCGAGCTGGGCGCCGAACGTATCGGTCACGGCGTGAAGGCGGTAGAAGACCGCGCCCTGATGGATTTCCTGGCGGAGCAGCGTATCGGGATTGAGTCGTGCCTGACGTCTAACATTCAGACCAGCACCGTAGCATCGCTGTCGCAGCACCCGCTGAAAACCTTCCTCGAGCACGGCGTGCTGGCCTCGCTGAATACGGACGATCCGGCGGTTCAGGGCGTGGATATCATCCACGAGTACAACATCGCGGCACCGCAGGCGGGTCTGAGCCGCGAGCAGATCCGTCAGGCGCAGATCAACGGGCTGGAGATCGCCTTCCTGACGCCTGCAGAGAAGCAGGCGCTGCGGGATAAGGTGGCAACCGCGTAACCCCCTTTGCCGGGTGGCGGCTACGCCTTACCCGGCCTACAGCAACGTCAAAAACTTATGCCAGACAGAGCGTCGCGCGATGTTTGGCAGATTCGATCCCCAGCTCAATCAGCTCCATAATCTGTATCGCCTGGCTGGCCGGAACCGGATTCTCTCCCGTGCCGTTCAGCGCATCGCGGATAGCGGCATAATACGCCGGATAGTTACCCGGTATCGTCAGCAAGGTCTCCTCGACCAGCTCCTCGCCTTCCACCCGCGTGACGACGCCGTCGCGCATATCATAGCCCCAGTCTTCCTGCGGCAGACGCTCACCGTTTTTCAGCCTGTCTTCCTGCGGATCGAGACCAAACTTCACGTAGCTGCCGCGCGTGCCGTGAATAATGTAACGGGCAGATTCTGCCGCCGCGACCATCGTCCCGTGCAGCACAATTCGCCGCTGCGGGTAACTGAGCACCGCGTGGAAGTAATCGGTCGTCTGCGCACCGGGCCTGAGCTGGGCCAGATCGACCGTCATGCTCACCGGCAGGCCAAAGAGATTGACGGCCTGATCCAGCAGATGCGGGGCTAAATCATACCAGATACCGCTGCCAGGACCGGCCTGCTCGCGCCAGCGGTTTCGTACCTGCGGGCGAAAGCGGTCAAAGTGCGACTCAAAAAAGAGGATCTCCCCTAACGTACCTTCACTGAGAAGCCGTTTTACCGTCAGAAAATCACTGTCCCAGCGGCGGTTATGGAACACCGACAGCAGCCTGCCCAGACTCTTTGCCAGTGCATCCAGCTCGCGAGCCTGTGACAGTGTCACGGTAAAGGGCTTATCGATAACCACATGCTTTCCGGCTTCCAGCGCGGCCTTTGCCAGCGGAAAGTGGGTATCGTTCGGCGTGGGAATGACGATTAAATCAATGTTTGGATCGTTGAAAAGATGTTTTGGCTCGGAGACAACCGGCACAGAAGGCCAGTCTGCATGGACTTTAGCAGCGTCGCTGCTGGATACCGCCGCCAGCGCCATCCCCGGCGTCCCGGCTATCAGAGGCGCATGAAACGTTTTGCTCGCGTACCCGTAACCAATAAGCCCAACGCGGATATTATCACTCATAGTGTCATCCTCTTTTAAGTCGTTCTTATTTCACACTGGCTAGTCTGGCATTATCACGGATTAATAATGTGCCGTATGACGTAAAATAGCAGGTTATACGGATTGTTTTTGTTACATAGTATTAACCTACTGATTTTGTTTAAGGGAACCGTTCCCAAAGCCCTTGCCGTCAGGGAAACGTCGCTGTAACATTTGCGCCCTGTCTTTATGGATAAAGTACAATTACACATCATGACGTCAATTATTAATCGAATCATTGAATTAGCGGGATGGATTGTCCTTGGGGTGTCGGTCATTTTGCTGGGCGTTGCCAGCCATATCGATAACTACCAGCCGCCGGAGCCTGTCACCGTCGCTCAACCTAAGTAACCGGTTACTGCAATAAAGAGTGACATAATATGTCAGTTACTTATTGCCAGCCCTGGTGAACACGGTTAACCTTCTCTTCCGGGCATCGTCTGATGCCTGAGTTTCAGCAAAGAAAACTCCTAATTTCGTCGCGTTACCTGAGTGGGCTGTTTACGTCTTTATTAATCCGTTTATTATTCGAACGAATTACCTTAACTGGTATTACTCACTTTTATATGGAAACTTATTAATATGACAGTTCAGGACTATTTATTAAAATTTCGCAAGATCAATTCGCTTGAGAGCCTGGAAAAACTGTTTGACCATCTGAACTACACCCTGTCGGATAATCAGGAAATCATTAATATGTATCGCGCCGCTGACCATCGCCGTGCGGAGCTGGTCTCCGGTGGCCGTTTGTTCAACGTCGGCGAAGTGCCAAAGTCCGTGTGGCGTTACGTTTTATAAGAAAGTAGCCATCCGCGCGAAATGTTATATACTCTCCGCCCTGCCAACTGGCTGTACAACATTTCGCGCAGATTATGGGAGAGTTCATGACCGCAACGCCTGGAGAACGCATTGGAGGCTGGTTAATCGCCCCACTGGCATGGCTGCTGGTTGCCTTATTAAGCGCATCACTTGCGCTGCTGCTTTATACCACCGCACTGATTACCCCTCACGCCATTCAGACTCTGTTGTCGCAAAGCGTGCTTAATATTGCTTTGTGGTTTGTGTCGTTCGTTTTCGCGATCGGGATGTGGTACTACACGCTGTGGCTGACCATCGCCTTCTTTAAGCGCCGTAAGAATGTGCCTAAGCACTACATTATCTGGCTGCTGGTTTCGGTCCTGCTGGCGGTGAAGGCGTTTGCTTTTTCGCCCGTTTCAGACGCGCTGGCCGTTCGTCAGCTGCTTTTCCCGTTGCTGGCCGCGGCGCTGCTGGTGCCCTACTTCAAGCGTTCGACGCGGGTGAAAAACACCTTCGTGAACCCGTAATAACCCTACAGATAACCTGTTGTCGCCTGCCTGGGTTTGTCCGATAATAGGCGGCTTTTTTATTTCAGGCTAAATAATGACCGATTACTTACTGCTCTTTGTCGGCACCGTGCTGGTTAACAACTTCGTTCTGGTGAAGTTCCTTGGCCTGTGCCCGTTTATGGGCGTTTCCAAAAAGCTGGAAACGGCAATGGGTATGGGGCTGGCGACGACCTTCGTCATGACGCTGGCGTCCATCTGCGCGTGGTGGATTGATACCTGGATCCTCATCCCGCTGGGGTTAACCTATCTCCGTACGCTGGCCTTTATTCTGGTTATCGCGGTGGTGGTGCAGTTTACCGAAATGGTGGTGCGCAAAACCAGCCCGGCGCTCTATCGCCTGCTGGGCATCTTCCTGCCGCTGATCACCACTAACTGCGCCGTTCTCGGCGTGGCGCTGCTGAACATCAACCTGGGTCATAACTTTATGCAATCGGCGCTGTATGGTTTTTCTGCGGCTGTCGGTTTCTCTTTGGTCATGGTGCTGTTTGCCTCTATTCGCGAGCGCCTGGCAGCAGCGGATATTCCTGCGCCCTTCCGCGGTAACGCAATTGCGCTGGTCACCGCCGGTTTAATGTCTCTGGCCTTTATGGGCTTTAGTGGTCTGGTGAAGTTGTAATGAATGCTATCTGGATTGCCATCGCCTCTATCAGCGTCCTGGGGTTGGTGTTTGGCCTTATCCTGGGTTACGCCTCCCGCCGTTTCGCGGTAGAGGACGATCCCGTTGTTGAGAAAATTGATGAGCTTCTGCCGCAAAGCCAGTGCGGGCAATGTGGCTACCCGGGCTGCCGCCCTTACGCTGAAGCGGTAGGCATCCAGGGCGAAAAAATTAACCGCTGCGCCCCCGGCGGCGAAGCAGTCATGCTGAAAATTGCCGCCCTGCTTAACGTTGATCCGCAGCCGGTTGATGGCGACGCGGACGTGCAGGAGCCGGTCCGCGCGCTGGCCGTGATCGACGAAGCGAACTGCATCGGCTGTACCAAATGTATTCAGGCCTGCCCGGTCGACGCCATTGTTGGCGCCACGCGCGCCATGCACACCGTGGTGGCGGACCTGTGCACCGGCTGTAACCTCTGCGTAGCCCCCTGCCCGACGCAATGTATCGAGCTGCGCCCGGTTGAAACGACTACCGAAAGCTGGAAATGGGATCTTCAAACCATTCCGGTTCGCAATATTCCTGTGGAACAACATGCTTAAGTTATTTTCTGCTTTCAGAAAAGAGAAGATTTGGGACTTTGACGGGGGTATTCACCCACCGGAGATGAAAAGCCAGTCTAACGGCACGCCGCTGCGTCAAATACCGCTGGCGACCCGTTTCGTCATGCCGCTCAAGCAGCACATTGGCGCTGAGGGTGAGCTGTGCGTGAAAGAAGGCGATACGGTTCTTCGCGGCCAGCCGCTGACCTTTGGTCGCGGACGTATGCTACCGGTGCACGCCCCCACCTCCGGTAAGGTGGTCGCTATCGCGCCTCATACGGTGGCGCATCCGTCAGCGCTCGCAGAGCTGAGCGTGATTATTGAAGCCGACGGCGAAGACCGCTGGATCGACCGCGATGGCTGGAGCGACTACCGCTCCCGCAGCCGCGAGGCGCTTATCGAACGCATTCATCAGTTCGGCGTTGCTGGCCTGGGTGGCGCAGGCTTCCCGACCGGCGTCAAGCTGCGCGGCGGTGGCGATAACATTCAGACGCTGATTATCAACGCCGCCGAATGCGAACCGTACATCACCGCCGACGATCGTCTGATGCAGGACTGCGCCGCCCAGGTGGTGGAAGGCATCCGCATCCTCGCGCACATTCTGCAGCCGCGAGAAGTGCTGATTGGTATCGAAGACAATAAACCGCAGGCTATCTCAATGCTGCGCGCCGTGCTGGCGGGCAGTCACGATATTAGCCTGCGCGTTATCCCGACCAAATACCCCTCTGGCGGTGCTAAACAGCTGACGCAAATTCTCACCGGTAAGCAGGTTCCGCACGGCGGACGCTCTTCAGATATCGGCGTGCTGATGCAGAACGTCGGGACCGCGTACGCCGTGAAGCGCGCGGTGATCGACGGCGAGCCGCTGACCGAACGCGTGGTAACGCTGACCGGGGAAGCGGTCTCTCGTCCGGGCAACGTCTGGGCGCGTCTGGGTACGCCGGTGCGTCACCTGCTGGAGCAGGCTGAGTTTTGCCCGGCCAGCGACCAGATGGTGATCATGGGCGGCCCGCTGATGGGCTTTACCCTGCCGTGGCTCGATGTGCCGGTAGTCAAAATCACCAACTGCCTGCTCGCCCCTTCCCCGACCGAGATGGGTGAAGAGCAGGAAGAAAAAGGCTGTATTCGCTGCAGCGCCTGTGCCGACGCCTGCCCGGCGGATCTACTTCCGCAGCAGCTGTACTGGTACAGCAAAGGCCAGCTGCACGACAAGGCGACAGCCCATAACCTGGCCGACTGCATCGAATGCGGCGCCTGCGCCTGGGTCTGCCCTAGCAACATTCCTCTGGTGCAGTATTTCCGCCAGGAGAAGGCGGAAATTTATGCCATCTCCATGGAAGAAAAACGCGCGGCGGAAGCCAAAGCGCGCTTTGAAGCGCGCCAGGCGCGACTGGAACGCGAGAAAATCGCCCGTCAGGAGCGCCATAAGCAGGCCGCCGTTCAGCCCGGCGAGAAAGATCAGGATGCGATTACTGCCGCACTGGCTCGCGTTCGCGAGAAAAAAGCGACCGCGGCGCAGCCTGTGGTGATCCCGGCCGGCGAGAAGCCGGACAACAGCGAAGCCATTGCGGCGCGTGAAGCACGTAAAGCTCAGGCTCGCGCCCGTCAGGCTGAAAAAGCGCAAACGGTCCAGACGGATGCTGAGATCGACCCGCGTAAAGCGGCCGTTGAAGCGGCAATAGCCCGCGCCAAAGCGCGCAAGGCCGGCGAGCAGAACGTGGTGGTTGAGCAGGAAGCGGTCGACCCTCGCAAAGCGGCCGTTGAGGCGGCGATTGTCCGTGCCAAAGCCCGCAAAGTGGCGCAGCAGACGCCAACCGCAGAACCCGACGCGCCGGTCGATCCGCGTAAAGCCGCCGTCGAAGCGGCGATTGCCCGCGCTAAAGCCCGCAAAGCGGCGCAGCAGGATGAGCAGCCGCAGGCCGCCAACGATGACCCGCGCAAAGCCGCCGTCGCCGCCGCCATTGCGCGCGTTCAGGCAAAGAAAGCCGCACAGCAAGCAGTTAACGAGGATTAAATGGTTTTCAGAATCGCAAGCTCCCCTTACACCCACAATCAGCGCCAGACATCGCGCATTATGATGCTGGTCTGCCTGGCGGCGCTGCCGGGCATTGCCGTTCAGTGCTGGTTTTTCGGCTGGGGAACCCTGTTCCAGATAATCCTGGGCTGTGCCAGCGCCTTAGCGGCGGAAGCCCTTGTCCTTAAGCTGCGCAAGGCGGCGGTCTCCCGCATTCTGGCCGATAACTCCGCGCTGCTGACCGGGCTGCTGCTGGCGATCAGTATCCCGCCGTTTGCTCCATGGTGGATGGTGGTCCTCGGCACCGTGTTTGCGGTGATCATTGCCAAACAGCTGTATGGCGGACTCGGCCATAACCCGTTTAACCCGGCGATGATCGGCTACGTGGTGCTGCTGATCTCCTTCCCGGTACAGATGACCAGCTGGCTGCCACCGCACGAGATTGCGGCCACGGTTCCGGGCTTCATGGATGCTCTGCACGTGATCTTTACCGGCCATACGGCGCTCGGTGCCGATATGAACGCGCTGCGCATGGGCGTGGACGGGATCAGCCAGGCGACGCCGCTTGATACCTTTAAAACGTCCCTGCATGCCGGGCACAGCGTCGAGCAAATCATGAAATCGGCGATCTACAGCGGCGTGCTGGCGGGAGCCGGCTGGCAGTGGGTCAACCTGGCGTATCTGCTGGGCGGCCTGTTCCTGCTGCAGCAGAAAGCCATCCGCTGGCATATTCCGGTCAGCTTCCTCGTGACGCTGGCGATCTGCGCCACGCTGGGGTGGGTATTCTCTCCTGAATCCCTGGCCAGCCCGCAGCTGCACCTGCTCTCCGGGGCGACCATGCTGGGTGCCTTCTTTATCCTGACGGATCCGGTGACGGCCTCAACGACTAACCGCGGGCGCCTGATCTTCGGCGCGCTGGCAGGCCTGCTGGTCTGGCTCATCCGCAGCTTTGGCGGGTACCCGGACGGCGTGGCTTTTGCCGTCCTGCTTGCCAACATTACCGTTCCGCTCATCGACTATTACACGCGTCCGCGCGTGTACGGTCATCGCTAAGGGTCTCGCCATGTTCAAAACGATGCAAAAACACGGCGTCACGCTGGCTGTCTTCGCCGCGGTCCTGACAGGGCTGACGGCGCTGGTAAATGCGCTGACCAAAACGACCATCGAAGAGCAGGCCTTGAAGCAGCAAAAGGCGCTGTTCGATCAGGTGATCCCGGCGGAATTCTACGATAACGACCTGCAAAAAAGCTGCTTTGTGGTAGACGCGCCGCAGCTTGGGAAAGGCCCGCACCGCCTCTTTATTGCCCGCAAAGGGGATAAACCGGTTGGCGCGGTGATGGAAGCGACGGCGCCTGACGGCTATTCCGGTGCCATTCAGCTCCTCGTGGGCAGTGATTTCTCCGGCACCATACTGGGCACCCGCGTGACGGAACACCATGAAACGCCGGGTCTTGGCGATAAAATTGAAACCCGTCTGAGCGACTGGATTTTGCACTTTGCCGGTAAAGTGATCCATGGTGAAGATGACACCGCGTTTGCGGTGAAGAAAGATGGCGGCGAGTTCGACCAGTTCACCGGGGCGACCATCACCCCACGTGCGGTGGTGAATGCCGTAAAACGAGCCGGGCTATACGCTGAAACGCTGCCCGCGCAAATCAACAATCTTCCGGCCTGTGAGGAGTAATCATGAGCCAGGTTAAAGAGGTTATTGTCCAGGGGTTGTGGAAAAACAACTCCGCGCTGGTACAGCTTCTGGGGATGTGCCCACTGCTGGCGGTGACATCCACCGCCACCAACGCGCTCGGTCTGGGTCTGGCAACCACGCTCGTATTGACCCTGACCAACCTCTCCATCTCTGCCCTGCGCCGCTGGACGCCGTCGGAAATTCGTATTCCTATTTACGTCATGATCATTGCGTCGGTGGTCAGTATTGTTCAGATGCTGATTAACGCCTACGCGTTTGGTCTGTACCAGTCGCTCGGGATCTTCATTCCCCTTATCGTCACCAACTGTATCGTGGTCGGGCGTGCGGAAGCCTTTGCGGTGAAAAACAGTCCGGCCATGTCGGCGCTGGACGGTTTTTCTATTGGCATGGGTGCCACCTGCGCCATGTTCGTGCTGGGCTCGCTGCGCGAGATCCTCGGCAACGGTACGCTGTTTGACGGCGCTGATGCGCTGCTGGGCGGCTGGGCCAAAGCGCTGCGTATTGAAGTGTTCCACACCGATACGCCATTCCTGCTGGCGATGCTGCCGCCCGGCGCGTTTATTGGCCTTGGCATGATGCTGGCGATAAAATACCTGATTGATGAGAAACGTAAGCGCCGCGCGGCTGAGCGCAGCGTTCTGGAAGGGACACCCGAGAAGGCCTCATGAATAAAGAAAAGCGCATTGCGATCCTGACCCGTCTGCGGGACGAGAACCCGCACCCGACGACGGAGCTGAATTTTACCTCCCCGTTTGAGCTGCTGATCGCCGTGTTGCTCTCTGCACAGGCTACCGACGTGAGCGTCAATAAAGCCACCGCCCTGCTCTATCCGGTCGCCAATACGCCGAAGGCCATGCTGGAGCTGGGCGTGGAAGGCGTGAAGTCCTATATCAAAACCATCGGCCTGTTTAACAGCAAAGCCGAGAACGTCATCAAGACCTGCCGAATTTTGCTGGAGCAGCACGGAGGCGAAGTGCCGGAAGACCGCGCTGCGCTGGAAGCCTTGCCGGGCGTGGGTCGTAAAACCGCGAACGTAGTACTCAATACCGCGTTTGGCTGGCCCACTATCGCCGTCGATACGCATATCTTTCGCGTGTCTAACCGGACCAACTTCGCGCCGGGGAAAAATGTCGAGCAGGTCGAAGAGAAGCTGCTGAAAGTGGTTCCGGCAGAATTTAAGGTTGATTGCCATCACTGGCTGATTCTGCACGGTCGTTACACGTGTATTGCCCGTAAGCCTCGCTGCGGCTCCTGCATTATTGAAGATCTCTGCGAATACAAAGAAAAAGTATATCCCTGAGGCATCTCAATCCCCTGGCTAAAGAAGGGCTTTCAAACGCTCTTCTTTTGACCGTTATTTGTTCGCCTTTCGTTTCGCCTCACCTGTCACTTATTCGGCCCTTTAACGCTGAAACAGGTTAATAGTTTTTTCATAGCCGAAAATTTCTATACATCTGTGATCGCGATCACCCTGATAACTTCATGTTGTATTTTTGTTGTCAAAATCGACCCAAACCCTTTATCTGACAAGACACTCCTCTTTCTTTGCCGACGATAAGACCAGCTATTTTTCAGAATATGGGCTATATCACTACCACAAGCGGCAAATAGCAGAACATATCGCCAACAGCCCGTACTGACCGGTGATTACCAGTCGAAAAAGCTACCTTTACTCAGCGTATGAAATTTAACGCTGAATAACATTTGTATGAACCGACGATTATACCACCCAGGATATATGTAACAGATTATTACAAACGTATTGCCAGATGGGGCAGGATAGTGAACATTACCCGCCGTTTCTCCTCCCAATATAACTATAAGGCGTATGGACTACGGCCATCACGCTATGAACACCCCCGTTAATATGGGATGTAAAAAAAGAGGTATATGTGTCGACTGCAAACAATAAACCAACAGATGAAAGCGTGAGTCTGAACGCTTTTAAACAACCTAAAGCGTTCTATCTCATCTTCTCTATCGAGTTATGGGAGCGTTTTGGTTACTACGGCCTGCAAGGGATCATGGCGGTTTACCTGGTGAAACAGCTGGGTATGTCCGAAGCCGATTCCATCACGCTGTTCTCCTCCTTCAGTGCTCTGGTGTACGGTCTGGTCGCTATCGGCGGCTGGCTGGGCGATAAAGTCCTCGGAACTAAACGTGTCATCATGCTGGGCGCCATTGTTCTGGCGATTGGCTATGGACTGGTAGCATGGTCAGGGCATGATGCCGCTGTCGTGTATATGGGCATGGCCACGATCGCCGTGGGTAACGGTCTGTTCAAAGCGAACCCGTCTTCCCTGCTCTCTACCTGCTACAGCAAAGATGACCCGCGTCTGGACGGTGCATTTACCATGTACTACATGTCCATCAACATCGGTTCGTTCTTCTCGATGCTGGCAACTCCATGGCTCGCAGCGAAATTCGGCTGGAGCGTGGCGTTTGCGCTGAGCTTCGTCGGTATGCTGATCACCGTGGTGAACTTCCTGTTCTGCCGCAGCTGGGTTAAAAACTACGGTTCAAAACCAGACTTCGAGCCTGTGCATATGGGCAAACTGCTGGCGACCATCGTAGGCGTTGTGGTCCTGGCGGCCATCGCTACCTGGCTGCTGCACAACCAGGGTATCGCACGTGCCGTTCTGGGCGTTGTGGCGCTGGGTATCGTGGTTATCTTCGCGAAAGAAGCATTCGCTATGCAGGGTGCTGCCCGTCGTAAGATGATCGTGGCCTTCATTCTGATGCTGGAAGCGATTATCTTCTTCGTGCTGTACAGCCAGATGCCAACCTCTCTGAACTTCTTCGCCATTCGTAACGTTGAGCACTCTATTCTGGGCATCGCGTTCGAACCGGAGCAGTATCAGGCACTGAACCCGTTCTGGATCATGATTGGTAGCCCGATTCTGGCCGCGATCTATAACAAGATGGGCGACCGTCTGCCAATGCCGCACAAGTTTGCTATCGGTATGGTGCTGTGCTCCGGCGCGTTCCTGGTGCTGCCGCTGGGTACCAAATTTGCTACCGACGCCGGTATCGTATCCGTTAACTGGCTGATCCTGAGCTACGCGCTGCAGTCTATCGGCGAACTGATGATCTCTGGTCTGGGTCTGGCAATGGTTGCACAGCTGGTTCCGCAGCGTCTGATGGGCTTCATTATGGGTAGCTGGTTCCTGACCACTGCCGGTGCAGCAATTATCGCCGGTAAGATTGCGAACCTGATGGCTGTGCCGGAAGACGTCACTGACCCACTGGTTTCCCTGAACGTCTACGGTACCGTGTTCATGCAGATTGGTATCGCGACTGCCGTTATTGCCGCTCTGATGCTGCTGACCGCACCGAAACTGAATCGCATGACTCAGGACGACGACAAGACCGCTAAGGCGACCAAAACCGCTACTGCGTGAAATCCGTGAGAAACGACTGACCAGAAGCCGCTAATTGATTAGCGGCTTTTTTTTTATCCGTTTGCGCACTAACATAGCTGAAACCTCAGCGAAAAGGAGTTACCGATGAAACTGTTCTACAAACCGGGCGCGTGCTCTCTTGCTTCCCATATCACCCTGCGCGAGAGCGGCAAAGATTTCACGCTGGATGGCGTTGATCTGATGAAAAAACGTCTGGAAAACGGCGATGACTTTCTTGCCATTAACCCGAAAGGACAGGTTCCGGCGCTCCTGCTGGATGACGGTACCCTGCTGACCGAAGGCGTGGCGATTATGCAGTTCCTGGCCGATAGCGTGCCCGATCGCCAGCTGCTGGCCCCGGTCAGTACCATTTCTCGCTATAAAACGCTGGAATGGCTGAACTACATTGCCACCGAGCTGCACAAAGGCTTTACGCCGCTGTTCCGCCCGGATACGCCGGAAGAGTTTAAGCCGACCCTGCGCGCCCTGCTGGAGAAAAAGCTGCAGTACGTTAACGAATCGCTGAAAGACGAACAGTGGATTGGCGGCTCACGCTTCACGATCGCTGATGCGTATCTGTTCACCGTGCTGCGCTGGGCACGTGCGGTTAAGCTGAATCTGGAAGGGTTAGACCACATTGCATCGTATATGAAACGCGTGGCTGAACGTCCTGCGGTGGCTGCGGCGCTGAAAGCGGAAGGTCTTAACTAATATCGCCCGGCGGCGCTGCGCTGGCACGGGCCGACGGGTTTTGTAGGCCGGGTAAGCGCAGCGCCACCCGGCATCGTTTAAAGCTGGGTTGCGCTGAAATAGTGCTCCGGCTTCGCGATACGATCCTGTGCCGCGACCACCTGCAGTTCATATTCCTGCATCTCTTTCGTCGCAATCATAATTTCGTACACCGCTGCCGTAACGTGCTCCAGCGCGTCCCTCACCGTTGCACCCTGAAGCAGTTTCACCAGCAGCAGCCCGCTGGTCACATCGCCCACGCCCACCGGCTGACGCGGGCCAAAATCCACCAGCGGACGGCTGATATGCCAGGCATCCTCTTTCGTCACCAGCAGCATCTCAAAGCGATCCTGGCTTAGCCCTGCGCGCGCGAGGTGTTTTACCAGCACAACCTCAGGCCCCTGCGCGATCAGCTCGCGTGACGCGCTTACGGCCTCTTCTACGCTGTTAACCGGATGCTCGCAGAGAATTTCCAGTTCGACCAGGTTTGGCGCAATGATATCGCTGGCGGGCAGCGCATGGCGAACGTGGAATTCTGCCACGCCTGGCGCCACGATACAGCCTTTCTCCGGATGGCCCATAACGGGGTCGCAGAAGTATTTTGCCGACGGGTTGACAGCCTTTACCTGACGCACGATGCCGAGGATATGTTCCCCCTGCTCCGCTGAACCAAGATAACCGCTCAATACGGCGTCACAGCGCTTGAGCTGGCCGATATCGGCAATGCCCTGCACCACCTCGGTGAGGTGCGAAGGCGGCATCACGCAGCCGGCCCATTTGCCATACTGCGTGTGGTTAGAGAACTGAACGGTATTGAGGGGCCAGACGTTGACGCCGAGGCGGCGCATCGGGAATTCCGCAGCGCTGTTGCCAGCATGCCCAAAAACAACGTGGGACTGAATGGCGAGGATGTTCTTCATTTTGTGCTTACCAAACCCTGAAAAAACAAAAGGGGCGTGGTTTCCCACGCCCCTCGAGACTGTTAATTATTTCCAGCAGACAAGGCAGTAGTTTTTCTTACCGCGACGCAGCAGGGTGTAGCGGCCATACAGACGGTCGCCATCAACAAAGGTGTATTCCGGGTCAGCCTGCTTTTCACCGTTGATGGTGATCGCGTTTGAGGCGATGGTTTTACGCGCCTGACCGCGGGAAGGCTGCAGCTCAGAATCCACCAGCGCCTGCATCAGGTCAGCCCCTTTCTCCATCTCAACCATTGGCACGCCGTCCTGCGCCAGCTGTTCGAAGTCCGCTTCGCTCAGATCGCTCAGGGTACCGTTGAACAGGCTTGCAGTAATGCGTTTTGCCGCGGCCAGACCTTCTTCACCGTGAACCAGTTTGGTCACTTCATCTGCCAGCACGTACTGCGCGCGTGGCGCTTTACCGCTGTTCTTGTCTTCTTCTTCCAGCGCATTGATGTCTTCAATATCCATAAAGGTGAAGAACTTCAGGAAGCGATAAACATCGGCATCCGCCGTGTTGATCCAGAACTGGTAGAATTTGTACGGGCTGGTTTTCTTCGGATCGAGCCATACCGCGCCGCCTTCGGTTTTACCAAATTTGGTACCGTCAGCTTTGGTAATCAGCGGAACGGTCAGACCAAAGACCTGATTCTGGTGCAGGCGACGGGTCAGGTCGATACCGGAGGTGATATTACCCCACTGGTCAGAACCGCCAATCTGCAGGGAAACACCGTGCAGTTTGTTCAGGCAGGCAAAGTCATACCCCTGCAGCAGGTTGTAGGAGAACTCGGTAAAGGAGATTCCCTGGTCGTCACGGTTCAGACGCTGCTTCACGGCCTCTTTGTTAATCATCTGGTTAACAGAGAAGTGCTTGCCGATGTCGCGCAGGAAGGTCAGCACGTTCATGCTGCCAAACCAGTCGTAGTTGTTCGCGGCAATCGCGGCGTTATCGCCACAGTTGAAGTCGAGGAACGGTGCAACCTGTTTGCGGATCTTATCGACCCACTCCTGCACGGTATCTTCGGTGTTCAGTTTACGCTCAGCGGCTTTAAAGCTTGGGTCACCAATCAGACCGGTCGCGCCGCCCACCAGGGCAATAGGCTTATGGCCCGCCATCTGGAAGCGTTTCAGGCATAACAATGGAACAAGATGCCCCAAATGCAAGCTGTCAGCGGTGGGATCGAAGCCGCAATAGAGCGCGATCGGGCCTTGCGCCAGTCGCTCTGCTAACGCTTCCTCGTCCGTCACCTGGGCCACGAGGCCCCGCTCTTGCAATTGTTTAATCAAGTTACTGCTTGCCATCAAATTCTCCATGTATAAACGACTGCACCTTTGCCGGTACACGACTTTTCGCCTGATGCGAAAGGACCATAGAATAAAGCGCAAGCGCGGTGTGCGCTAGCGCTTAAATCAACAAATTTCGGGGATTACGGCGCCAGTCTGTCGATTTTCCAGCCGCCATTCTCGCGCTGGTATAAAAAGCGGTCGTGCAGGCGATGTTCGCCCCCCTGCCAGAATTCGATTTGCTCAATCGGGATGCGGAAACCACCCCAGAAGCTCGGCAGCGGGATTTCACCCTGCTGGAACTTCTGCTTCAGCTCGAGGAATTTACTTTCCAGCACGCCGCGGGCGGAAATGCGGCTGGACTGTTTTGATACCCAGGCGCCAATCTGGCTGTCACGCGGACGACTGTGGAAATACTTCACCACTTCCAGCGTCGAGAGACGTTCCGCCTTGCCGGTCACCATGACCTGACGTTCCAGCATGTGCCACGGGAACAGCAGGCTGATACGCGGATTGTTTTCCAGATGGTGCGCTTTGCGGCTGCCAAGGTTGGTATAGAACACCAGCCCTTTCTCGTCATAATGCTTGAGCAATACGATACGCTGATACGGTTGACCGTTTTCATCTACCGTTGCGACAACCATCGCCGTTGGGTCGGCAAGTTTCGCTTCGCAGGCCTGTTTCAGCCAGCGTTCAAAAAGCACGAGGGGTTCAGCGGGAAGATCCTGGCGACGCAGGCCGCCTTTGGTGTATTCACGGCGCAGATGCGCAATTTGCTGCAGTTCATCGTTATCTGACATGGCGTTAGCTGACATTGAGAGTGGGTGGCGCTATTGTGCGCCGCCCCTGTAAAAATCTCAACGCTTCGGATTTTCGAGCTGGCAATTGTTCAGCACAATACGGTCGCGTTTGTAGACCGTGGCGCTGTCGCCTTTCGACCAGAAGACATAGATACCGTCGGTGTAGCGTGCGCCCGAGGCCGAAATGCCCTGCTTCAGCGTCAGCAATTTATTGTCGTAAACAAAACTGGCTTCCTGGCGCGGATTGTTCAGCTTCACGGTCAGCGGTTTTTCGTCGCAGCGATACTCCAGGGTATCGGTCTGCATGCGCTCAACGAGCTGGTTGTAGACGCTGCATCCTGACAGCAGCAAAGGGGCGGCAATAAGAAGAAGTTTTTTCATGGGCATATTCCGAAGACTATCCTGGTCCTGGAGGGCATGACTGCCCCCCTGTTTCGTTCCATTTTAACGACGACGCGCCGCGCTGAATTTCAGTTAACTCTGATTATGACGCGGATTTGCCGGGAAAATCGCCCCAAGGACGCTCGCCTCGCGCGCGCCGGTTACCGACGGTAAATTGCCCGGCAGCCCGGCAATGGTGCGCCAGGCAAGCCAGGCGAAGGCCAGCGCCTCCATATCATCACCGCTGATGCCGGCCTCATCGGTCGTCGACACTTCGGTGCCCGGCAGCAGCCCGGCAAGACGCGCCATCACCAGCGGGTTACGGCTTCCCCCGCCGCACACCAGCAGGCGTTCACATCCGCCGCTAAGCAGCACCTGTTCAGAAATCGACACGGCCGTAAGCTCGGCAAGCGTCGCCTGAACATCCTGCGGCGCGAGCGCCGGGAATGACGCCAGCTGGCGCTCAAGCCAGCCAAAGTTGAAGTATTCACGCCCCGTGCTTTTCGGTGCCGGTAAGGCAAAATAAGGATCGCTCAGCATGGACTGCAGCAGCGGGAGAATCACCTTACCCTCACTCGCCCACTCCGCGTTTTTATCATACGGTTGCCCGCACTGACGCCAGATCCAGGCATCCATTAACATATTGCCCGGGCCGGTATCGTAGCCGCGGACCGGCTGCCCCGGAATAAGCATCGACAGATTGGCGATCCCACCAATGTTGAGCACCATACGCCGTTCTGAAGGGTGTGCCAGCAGCGCCTGATGAAACGCGGGCACCAGCGGTGCGCCCTGTCCGCCAAGGGCAATATCGCGACGACGGAAATCGCCGACCACCGTGACGCCCGTTTTCGCCACAATCTGGTTGTTATCGCCGATTTGCAGGGTGTGCGGGGCATCGCCGATGGGTTCATGCCAGACCGTTTGTCCGTGACACCCGATGGCCACCACATCCTGCGGACGAAGATGTTCTTTTTGCATCAAAGCCTGCACCGCATCCGCAAACAGCGCCCCCAGGCGAACATCCAGCTGTCCAAGCTGCGAAAGGGTCAGCTGCTGCCCCTGACAGATACTGAGAATATCCTCTTTCAGTGAAATGGGGATTGGCCAGGTCAGGCTCGCCTGCTGCGCCACCATGTTCTCATCAATGGCAGCCAGAACGACATCTACCCCATCCAGACTGGTGCCTGACATCACACCAATGTAGCGACCCGATTTCATGCGCTTTCCTTACGTTGCGTGGGCTAAGGATATCCACTCAACCATAAACGGCGTCGCTTTGCCATCCGGCAATAATATTTTTTAACAATGTCAGACGGGTAGCGTGGGCGGATCCTGTTTATGTCTCGTTAAGTCAAATTCAAGTACAATTTTCCTATTGTTAGTGCAAAGATATGAACGATGGCCCCTTATGCCATATAATTTAGCCATAACGGATGCGCCCCATCGGGCGTTTTTGGTGAACAGGAGATTCAAATGATTTTACGTGTACTGGGCGTTTCGCTGATTGGTTTAATTCTGGCTGGCTGTGTGAATGACAGTTCACTTTCTGGCGACGTGTATAGCGCTTCTGAAGCGAAACAGGTTCAGAACGTGACTTACGGTACCGTTGTTAACGCACGCCCTGTACAGATTCAGGGTGGTGATGAAAACAACGTGATGGGCGCCATCGGCGGTGCCGTTCTGGGTGGTTTCCTGGGTAATACCGTCGGCGGCGGTACGGGCCGTTCTCTGGCAACAGCCGCAGGCGCAGTGGCCGGTGGTGTAGCAGGCCAGGGTGTTCAGGGTGCGATGAACAAAACTCAGGGCGTCGAGCTGGAAATTCGTAAAGACGACGGCAGCACCATTATGGTTGTTCAGAAACAAGGCAGCACCCGCTTCTCCGCAGGTCAGCGCGTTGTGCTGGCAAGCAACGGAAGCCAGGTGACCGTTTCTCCACGTTAATTAAAAATGGATGTGGCCATTGGGCCACATCCATTTACAATATACATCACTTATACGAATATTTTTACAAAATATATTCACCACACAAATATTTAATCTCATCGTATATTGTCTCCGCGCAAAGTATTTATTGCATTACTTGCTTAGACTCTTCGCAATTACCTCTTCATAATTTATTTCTCATTTTGTAAAAACTTATATGCTTGCGAATAGTCGTTGTCTAAAAGGTCGTTATATCTCGTTCTGTTTCGGTTGCCTTGTCGTCATCGGAATATTACAAGCTCTCTTTTCAAAAGTGGTTGAATGGGTTCCCTCCTTCTCGCCTCTTTTGTTCCCTACGCTCACCATTTTTTTACTCGTGTTTCACCTGTTTATTGCCTGCTTTATGGCAATGAAATACTGGTGTGATAAGCGGCGGCTCTATCTGATTGCGATCGCCTTTGCCTTTGCCGGTTCGGCACTGTTGATGGTCGGAACGCTGTCCAGCTTTCCAGCGTGGCTGAACCTCTATCAGTTCAACGTCGTGAACTACAACGATGCGATGATCTACTTTATGTTCCGCCACTTTTTAATGGCGGTGTTGTTCATCGTTGCGGCAATACTCTATCCTACGCGCGATTACCCCTTTTCACGGTTGGCGAATATCTCAATTGTGAGCGGGGCGTTTCTCTTTACCGCCTGCGTTGTGGGACTGGCCTGGATATATTCCAGTCACTCGCCCTTGTTATCCATTGACCTGGTTGATAACGAAACCCGTCAGTTTATGGTGCTATGGAGCCAATGCATAAATATTTCTTTAATTGTCTTCTGGGTGGTTTCATTAGTAACGCTGATGTTTGTCACGCGCGTGCGCAATTTATTCTGGGTAGGCGGAAATTTCCTGTGCGTTTGCTATATCGTCACGCTCGCCATGCTGTTAGTAGGCGGACATGCTGAAGATATATCGTGGTATCGCGCCCGGCTATTTGAAACCGTCGCTACGCTGATGATTATTTTTGTACTGCTCTACGACGTCTTCATGCTGTACCGTGATTCCCATTTAAAATATCAGCAGTCATATCAAAATTCGATTCGCGATCCGCTTACGCGCCTGTATAACCGCAGCTATTTTTATGAATCGTTAAACCAGGCGCTGGACATGGCGAAACCCAGCCGCCCAGTTTCGGTTATCGTCAGCGATCTCGACCGCTTCAAGCGTATCAACGATAACTATGGCCACCTTCAGGGAGACAAAGTCTTACAGTTTGTCGCCAATCTGCTGATGGATTCCGTACGCCCGCAGGACATCGCGGCTCGAATCGGCGGTGAGGAGTTTGTGCTGATGCTGGCCAACACCTCTTCAGATGCAGCCCACCAGGTGGCGGAACGTATTCGGTTGAAGCTAAGCAGCTTTGATAAAACCAGCAGCGGAGGGCAGCTACCTGAGCCGATTACCATCAGCATGGGAGTATTTACGGCGACGTCATCGTCCGTGACCGCAGAAGCGTGCGTGGAGAGTGCCGACAAGGCGATGTATGAAGCGAAGGAGACAGGCCGTAATCGAGTGGTGGTCTTTAAGTAAAAAAAGGCCTTGCTGCTGCAAGGCCTTAGTGTTTATCAGTCGCGAGACTGTAGCTCATGGATGTTTTGCTCAAGGCGAGCAATGAGGCTAATGAGCATTTCCAGCTCCGCCGGTGAAACGCCTGAAAGGATTTCACCGCGCGTTTTGGTAATCACAGCTTCCATTTCAGTAATGATAGGCGCCGCTTTCTCAGTGAGTTTTATCCGCTTGGCGCGACGATCGCTGGCGCAGGTTTGTCGGGAGATCAGCCCCTTCTCTTCCAGCTGGTCAAGCGTGCGCACCAGTGACGGTTGCTCAATGCCTATCGCTTTTGCCAGTTGAATTTGCGACTGGTCGGGCGGCAGCTGATGAATGTTGTGCAGCGTGACCCAATGCGTCTGCGTCAATTCCAGAGGTTTCAGGCGATGGTCAATCAGAGCACGCCAGACGCGTACCAACCTTGCCAGATCAGAACCTAATGGCGATTCCAATTTCATCTCCTTATAATTAGCTTGCTAAGTTATTATACTGATTTTAGAATAGTGTGCAGCATTTGTAATGGCAAAACAAATGCAATACTGCATTCATCTAACTCAAAAGTATGACTTACACTGAATTGTGATGCTTCTTCATACTCAGACAAGCCAACACGGCATTCTGTTCACTGCAAAGGATCTCTGCTCGTGACCTTTTTTCATCGCTCAGAGGGTTTACCCCTCCAGGACCTGATCTTCGGTGCGTCAGTCTACTTCCCCCCTCTGTTTAAGGCCGTGCTGGTGGGCTTTATTCTCTGGCTCATCGCGCATCGCCTGCTTCGCGACTGGATGTATTCCGGCGAAATCTGGCATCCCATGCTGATGGATCTTTCCCTGTTTGCCCTCTGTGTATGCCTGGGCCTTGCTGTTCTGATCGTGTGGTGACTATGCCCCTGAAAACGCTGAAGTACTTTTCCACCCTGTTTGTTCTGGTCCTTGCGCTGGTCGCCGGATGGTGGCTCTGGAATTATTACATGCAGTCACCCTGGACGCGTGACGGTAAGATTCGCGCTGAGCAGGTCAGCATTACCCCGCAGGTATCGGGAAGCATTACGTCGCTGCTGGTTAAGGATAACCAGTACGTTAAAAAGGGAGAGGTTTTATTCCGAATCGACGACACGCCGTACCATATCGCGATTCTGAATGCCCAGGCGCAGCTGGCAAAAGCCCAGTCTGATCTGGCAAAGGCCAACAACGAGGCCAACCGCCGCCGTCACCTGTCGCAAAACTACATCTCCGCGGAAGATTTAGACACCGCCAACCTCAACGTTAAGGCGATGCAGGCGAGCGTCAACGTGGCTGAGGCGACGCTGAAGCAGGCGCAGTGGGAGCTGACCCAAACCGTGATTACCGCCCCTGTCGATGGATGGGTGACCAACCTTTCCGCCCGCGTGGGTAACTATGCCACCACGGGACAGCCCGTTTTCGCCCTGGTCGACAGCCACTCCTTCTACGTAGTGGGCTACTTCGAAGAGACCAAGCTTCGGCATATTCGCGAGGGATCGCCAGCAGCGATTACGCTGTACAGCGGCTCGCAAAGGTTACAGGGTCACGTCTCCAGCATTGGTCGCGCCATTTACGATCAAAGCGTTGAAACAGATTCCGGCCTGGTGCCGGATATCAAACCGAACGTCCCCTGGGTGCGTCTCGCTCAACGCGTGCCTGTTCGCGTGGAGTTTGACCATTTACCGCAGGGCATCACGCTGGTATCCGGCACCACCTGCACTGTCTCCATCGGAACCCCTTAATGAAGCTGCAGGCGCTCTCCTGGCAAAACTCGCCGTGGATGAAAGCGACGCGTCCTCAGTGGCGCTACGCGCTGCGTAACGGCATTGCCATGTGTCTGGCGCTGACCGTCGCCTATTACCTGAACCTGGATGAGCCGTACTGGGCGATGACCTCTGCCGCAGTGGTGAGTTTTCCCACCGTTGGTGGGGTGATCAGTAAAAGCCTTGGGCGTATCGCCGGCAGCCTGCTGGGTGCCACGGCGGCGTTAATTATCGCCGGCCACACGCTGAACGACCCATGGCTGTTCCTGCTGAGCATGGCGGCATGGCTGGGATGCTGTACCTGGGCCTGCGCCCATTTCACCAACAACGTCGCCTACGCTTTCCAGCTGGCGGGCTATACCGCCGCCATTATTGCCTTCCCGGTGGTGAATGTGCTCGATACCACCGAGCTGTGGGATATTGCACAGGCGCGCGTCTGCGAAGTGATTGTCGGGATCCTCTGCGGCGGATTTATGATGATGATCCTCCCCAGCACCTCCGACGGCACCGCGCTTATCACCGCCCTCAAGACCATGCACACCCGGCTGCTTGAGCACGCGAGCCTGCTCTGGCAACCGGATACCAGCGATGAGATCCGCCTCGCGCATGAAAAGGTGATAGGACAGATCCTGACGATGAATCTGTTGCGTATTCAGGCGTTCTGGAGCCACTACCGCTTTCGCCGTCAGAACACCCTGCTTAACTATTTGCTGCACCAGCAGCTGCGCATGACCAGCGCCATCTCCAGCCTGCGCCGGATGCTGCTCAACTGGCCAACGCCGCCGGAAAACACGCGCGCGGTGATTGAAACGCTGCTCGCAACCCTTGCGCGCCCGGATGCAGACATCTACACGGTCGCGCGAATAATCGCCCCGCTCGCCCCGGTGGATGCATATGATTATCGCCATCGCGCCTTCTGGCAGCGTCTGAATTACTTTTGCCGACTCTACCTGCGCAGCAGCCGCTGGATTAACGCGGTTGAGAATGCCACGCCGGTCACGGAGTTCAACGTTCCCGGGAGCCCGGCTCTCGCCCGCCATACCGACTACCTGGAAGCGCTGTGGAGCGGTTTTCGTACCTTTTGCGCGCTGATGCTGGTGGGCGCGTGGAGTATCACCACGCAGTGGGAGTCCGGTACGGCGGCCCTGACGCTCGCCGCCATCAGCTGCGTGCTTTACTCCGTCGCGGCCTCGCCGTTTAACTCGCTGACGCTCCTGCTGCGCACCCTGGTGCTGCTGTCGCTGTTCAGTTTCGTGGTGAAGTTTGGCCTGATGGTGCAGATAAGCGATCTCTGGCAGTTCCTGCTGTTCCTCTTTCCGCTGTTGACCACCATGCAGCTACTCAAACTGCAGATGCCGAAGCTGGCGGGACTGTGGGGACAGCTGATTGTCTTTATGGGCTCGTTTATCTCCGTGACGAATCCACCGGTGTACGATTACGCCGATTTTCTCAATGACAACCTGGCAAAGATCCTTGGCGTGGGGCTGGCGTGGCTGGCCTTCGCGGTGCTGCGTCCCGGCTCCGATGCCCGCAAAAGCCGCAGGCATATCCGGGAGTTACGCCGGGGGTTTGTCGACCAGCTCAGCCGCAAACCGCATCTTCGTGAGAGTGAATATGAATCGCTGGTTTATCATCACGTCAGCCAGCTCAATAACAGCCAGGACGCGCTTTCCCGGCGCTGGCTGCTGCGCTGGGGCGTGGTGCTGCTGAACTGCTCGCACGTGGTCTGGCAGCTTCGCGGGTGGGAAACGCGTTCCGACCCGCTGTCGCAGGTGCGTGACGTTTGCATCTCCCTGCTGCGCGATGTCATGAGCGAACGCGGGGTCCAGCAGCGGCCGCTGGAAGCCACGCTGAATGAACTGCAGCGGATCTGCGATACGCTTGCACGACATCATCTCCCCGCCCCCCGCGATTTGGCCTCGATAATCTGGCGGCTACACTGCTCGCTGTCGCAGCTGGAACAGGCACCACCGCCGGGTACGATTGGGGATCAGATCACGCCGCAGGCATAACGCGCCCCGCCGCCGCCAAGCGGTTTAGGCTGATCGGACATATTGTCGCCGCCGACGTGGATCATCAGCGCTTTGCCTTTCACCTCATCCAGCTTTTTCAGACGCGGCGCGACAACGGGATCGGTGGCTTTACCGTCGTTATTGACTACCAGCACGGGCAGATCGCCCAGATGTCCCATGCCTTCCGGGCCCTCATGCTTGCCGGAGTGCTGCGGGTCAAGGTGACCGCCTGCCGCTTCCGCAGCCGACGGTTTCCCCTCTTTTAACGCGGGCTGGCAGCTTCCTTTGGCGTGAACATGAAAACCATGCTCACCGGGCGGGAGTGCTTTAAGATTCGGGGCGAACTCCAGTCCTTTATCGGTTTCCGTGATTTTCACCGTACCGATGGACTGACCCACACCCTGAGAGGTGACGAGATTCATTTCCACTTCGTCGCTGGCTGCCTGCGCCCCTGCGCAAACAACCAGCGTGACCAGTGCCAGAGCAAAACGCTTCATATGACCTCCGCTGGTTATTTTTTGCCCCTTAAGTGTATACCAGAGGCAAAGATTTCACCGGAAAGTCATCTTCTGGCGGTTTATGGCACGTCGTAACCCAGCGCGGCCTTGCGGATGCGGAACCACTGCTGGCGGGTCATCTGCAGCTCTTCAGCCGCCAGTGCAGAACGCACGCGTTCTATTTTGCCGGAACCAATAATCGGCAGCGGTTTTGACGGCAGACGCAGGATCCAGGCGTAAACCACCTGTTCGATGCTCTCCGCGTTCAGCTCGCGGGCGATGGTGTCCAGCTCGTTACGCAGCGGCTGGAATTCATCATCATTGAACAGGCGTCCGCCTCCCAGGCATGACCAGGCCATCGGGCGAATGCGCAGTTGCTGCAGCTGGTCAAGCGTACCGTCCAGCAGCAGCGGCTGGTGTACCGGGGAGATCTCCACCTGGTTGGTGGCCAGGGTAAACGGCAGACGAGACTGAAGCAGTGCAAACTGCGCCGGGGTAAAGTTGGAAACGCCAAAGTGACGCACTTTGCCGCTCTGATGCAGGTTCAGGAAGGCTTCTGCCACCTCATCGGCATCCATGAGCGGATCCGGACGATGGATTAACAGCAGGTCGATACGGTCGGTCGCCAGGTTGACCAGCGACTGCTCAGCGCTCTTGATGATATGCGCGCTGTCGGTGATGTAATGCCCAAGGGCGTGTTCCGGTTTTGCCGTGGTGGCAATCCCGCACTTCGTGACGATCTCCATGCGGTCGCGGAGTGCCGGAACCAGCTTGAGCGCCTCGCCGAATGCGGCTTCACACTGATAGCCACCGTAAATATCCGCATGGTCGACCGTGGTAACGCCCAGATCGATATGCTCTTCAATAAAGCTCGCCAGCTGGAGGGGGGACATATTCCAGTCCATCAGGCGCCAGTAGCCCATCACAAAACGGGAGAATTCTGGCCCCTGGGGGGCAAGGGTAATTCGCTGAACCATAACATTTTCCTCAAGGACGTGATGTCATGAGTATACGCAATTACCGTGTTAAAAAAGTGAAGGTTGCTGGGGTTCTTCGGTCTCACCGGCTTTGTTTGCGCGTATTTTGCGCAGAAGACGCTGTCGGCAGAGGCGTAACACCTCCTGCTTTTGCGTGTCGCTAAAGTTTTGCCAGTTAAAACGCTCGTCGCGGGTACGCATGCACCCGCGGCAATATCCGCGTTCATCCACCTGACAAATCCCCCGGCACGGGCTCTGGATGGGGAAAAACTCCAGCTGCTCTGCCACACTCACCTCCGGATAACCACTCTCACCTACAGTGAAGACGCTAAACGCGCCACGTGCAAGGCCCATACCACAGATTTGTGGCATTAAGGTTTCACTAATCTTCCTTCTTTATACTCGGCCCATCATGACAATGACAGGTTTACCGATCGATGTGGTTAATCAAAAAGTTACAATGTAACGACATTAAATTTACTCTGGGCTGTGCACTCTTTTTTACGTTGATTAATGGGCTGTTTATCCAGCGCAGCTGGGCCATTATTGCCCCTGCGCACCTGCACGACATCCTCTTTGCCGCGTCCGTACCGCTGGTGCTGTTTTGCGGCTGGGTGATTGTCTTTAGCCTGCTGAATATCCCCTATATCCGTAAGCCGCTGCTGATCGTCTTAACGGTCGGATGCGCTGCGGCCACCTACTTTATGTACACCTACGGCGCGGTGATCGATCAGAACATGATTGTGAACGTGTTCGAAACCAACTCTCAGGAAGCGACAGCCCTGGTGACCCCGCAGATGATTCTGTGGATTGTTATCGCAGGCCTCGTTCCCTCCGTGGTGCTGGCGTTGACCCGTATTCGTACCTGGAAATGGTGGTATGCCCTGCTGACGCGCGTCGCCGCGATGCTCGGCGCCCTGCTGGTGATTATCCTGATTGCCGCCGTGTTTTATAAAGATTACGCCTCGCTGTTTCGCAACAACAAAAGCATCGTCAAAATGGTGACCCCGGCCAACTATGTCAGCGCCGTGGTGAAGTACAGCAAAATGCGCTGGTTTGCCGGCGATCAAACGCTGGTGCGGATTGGCGAAGATGCCCATAAAGGACCGTTGATTTCCGGCCAGCAAAAGAAAACCGTTCTGGTGCTGGTCGTTGGGGAAGCCTCTCGCGCGGCGAACTACTCCCTGAATGGTTACGATCGTGAAACGAACCCGGAGCTGAAAAAGCAGGATGTGATTAACTTCCCGCAGGCCTCCTCTTGCGGCACCGAAACCGCCGTTTCCGTTCCGTGCATGTTCTCGGGCATGACGCGCAGCAAATACGATGCCGACCTGGCTCACCATCAGGAAGGTCTGCTCGATGTGCTGAAGCATGCGGGGATCAACCTGCTCTGGCGCGACAACGACGGCGGCTGTAAAGGCGCCTGCGATCGCGTGCCGCATACCGATATGACGCAGTGGAATCTGGATCAGTTCTGCAAAGACAAATCCTGTATTGATGATGTGAATTTCTACCGTCTGGACAACGTGCTGGATGGTCTGAAGCAGGACACGGTGCTGGTTATCCACCTGATGGGGAGTCATGGACCGGCATACTATCGCCGTTACCCGGACAATTTCCGGAAATTCACCCCTACCTGCGACACCAATGAAATTCAGGATTGCGACCATCAGGCGCTGATGAATACCTATGACAACACCATCCTGTATACCGACAGCATGGTCAGCAAAACCATTGATGTCCTGAAAGCGCGCCAGGCAAGCATGAACACCGCCCTGATTTATCTCTCGGATCACGGTGAGTCACTGGGTGAAAGCGGCATTTATCTGCACGGTACGCCGTACATGCTGGCGCCGGAGCAGCAAACGCACATTCCGTTTATGTTCTGGCTGTCACCCGACTACGCGAAAAACTTTGGCATCAATGAACAGTGTTTACGCGACCACGCTGCAAAAAATGCGGTTTCCCAGGACAATTTGTTCTCGACCGTACTGGGTATGATGGACGTGAAATCAGACGTTTATCAACAGCAGCTGGATATTCTGAGCGCATGTCGGCAATAAACTCGCTTGCATTAGACCGAACGGTCTATTAGAGTGCGGCCATGAGCAGAAATACTGAACACGATACCCGCGAACATCTCCTGGCGACCGGCGAGCGTCTTTGCATGCATCGCGGGTTTACCGGTATGGGGTTGAGCGAGTTATTAAAAACCGCTGAGGTACCGAAGGGGTCGTTTTATCACTACTTCCGGTCCAAAGAAGCCTTTGGCGTGGCAATGCTGGAGCGTCATTACGCGGGCTACCACCAGCGTCTGGCGACCCACTTTGCGTCGGGTGAAGGAAACTATCGGGATCGTGTTCTGAACTACTATCAGGAAACGCTGAACCAGTTCTGTCAGCAGGGCATTATCAGCGGATGCCTGACGGTCAAGCTGTCTGCCGAGGTGTGCGATCTTTCCGAAGATATGCGCTCGGCGATGGATAAGGGTGCCCGCGGCGTGATCGCCCTGCTGGCACAGGCGCTGGAAAAAGGCCGCGACGAAAAAACGCTGGCCTTTACCGGCGACCCCTTAATGCAGTCTCAGGTGCTCTATTCCCTGTGGTTAGGGGCCAATCTGCAGGCAAAAATTTCGCGCAGTGCCTTGCCGCTCGAAAGCGCGCTGGCACATGTGAAAAACAGCATTACTGCGCCTGGCGTATAACGGGCGCTTTTTATTTACTTTATTACTAGTCGACTGGTCTACTCAGGAGTCTTTATGTCAGCTGAAAAACTGTTTACCCCATTGAAAGTGGGTGCCGTCACGGCGCCAAACCGCGTGTTCATGGCTCCGCTGACCCGTCTGCGCAGCATTGAGCCGGGTGACATCCCAACTCCGCTGATGGGCGAATACTACCGTCAACGCGCAAGCTCTGGCCTGATCATCACGGAAGCCACGCAGATCTCTGCTCAGGCGAAGGGTTACGCCGGTGCGCCGGGCCTCCATAGCCCGGAGCAGATCGCGGCATGGCAGAAAATCACCGCGGGCGTTCACGCTGAAGAGGGCCGCATTGCGGTTCAGCTGTGGCACACCGGTCGTATCTCTCACAGCAGCATCCAGCCTGGCGGTCAGGCACCGGTCTCCGCGTCGGCCCTGAGCGCCAATACCCGTACGTCCCTGCGCGATGAAAACGGTAACGCGATCCGCGTGGATACCTCTATGCCGCGCGCGCTGGAGCTGGACGAAATCCCGGGGATTGTTAACGACTTCCGACAGGCCGTGGCCAACGCCCGTGAAGCCGGCTTTGACCTGATTGAGCTGCACTCCGCGCATGGCTATCTGCTGCACCAGTTCCTGTCACCGTCGTCAAACCATCGCACCGATCAGTACGGCGGCAGCGTCGAAAACCGCGCCCGTCTGGTGCTGGAAGTGGTGGATGCGGTATGCAAGGAGTGGAGCCCGGACCGTATCGGGATCCGCGTCTCCCCAATTGGGTCTTTCCAGAACGTCGACAACGGCCCGAACGAGGAAGCGGACGCGCTTTATCTGATTGAAGAGCTGGCCAAGCGCGGTATTGCCTATCTGCACATGTCCGAGCCTGACTGGGCTGGCGGTAAGCCTTACACTGAAGCCTTCCGCCAGAAAGTGCGCGAGCGCTTCCACGGCGTGATCATCGGTGCAGGCGCCTATACCCCAGAGAAAGCCGAAGACCTGATCGGCAAAGGGCTGATTGATGCCGTCGCGTTTGGCCGCGACTACATCGCCAACCCGGATCTGGTTGCCCGTCTGCAGAAAAAAGCGGCGCTGAACCCGCAGCGTCCGGAAAGCTTCTACGGCGGCGGCGCGGAAGGCTACACCGACTACCCTTCTCTGTAATCTCGCCATTGTTCATTGATAGCGGCGACACTTCGCCGCTATACTAAAACATCGTTTCTGTTCAAAAAGCTTTTTTATTCCATTGGTTAATGAGGAAATTATGCGCCTACTTCACACCATGCTGCGCGTTGGCGACCTGCAACGTTCAATCGATTTCTACACTAACGTCCTGGGCATGAAGCTGCTGCGCACCAGCGAAAACCCGGAATACAAATACTCGCTGGCGTTCGTGGGTTACGGCCCGGAAACGGATGAAGCGGTGATCGAGCTGACCTACAACTGGGGCGTTGACAGCTATGAGCTGGGCACGGCCTACGGCCATATCGCGCTGGAAGTAGACAACGCGGCCGACGCGTGCGAACGCATTCGCAAAAATGGCGGTAACGTTACGCGCGAAGCGGGCCCGGTAAAAGGCGGCACCACCGTAATTGCGTTTGTGGAAGATCCGGACGGTTACAAAATCGAGCTGATTGAAGCCAAAGACGCCGGTCGCGGTCTGGGCAACTGATCCCTCAGGGCGCAACGTGCGCCCGTAGTTTTACTGCATCACCCCGCAAAATTTGCCATAATGCGCTCTGCTTTTTCCCCATGTAAGAGACCCTGATGTCCGATAACGCTCAATTTAGCGGTCTGTGCGACCGTTTTCGTGGTTTTTATCCCGTTGTCATTGATGTAGAAACAGCCGGATTTAACGCTAAAACCGATGCGCTGCTCGAAATTGCCGCCATCACGCTGAAGATGGATGAACAGGGCTGGCTTACACCGGACACCACGCTGCATTTCCACGTTGAACCTTTCGAAGGGGCAAACTTACAGCCGGAAGCGCTGGCGTTTAACGGTATCGATCCGCATAACCCGCTGCGCGGTGCCGTCAGTGAATATGATGCGCTGCACGCCATTTTTAAAATGGTGCGCAAAGGCATGAAGGAGAGCAACTGCAGCCGCGCCATTATGGTGGCTCATAACGCCACCTTCGATCACAGCTTTACCATGGCCGCCGCCGAGCGGGCCGCGCTCAAGCGCAACCCCTTCCACCCGTTTGTGACCTTCGATACCGCCGCGCTGAGCGGCCTGGCGCTGGGACAAACGGTGTTATCAAAGGCCTGTATTACGGCTGGCATTCCGTTCGATGGCACGCAGGCGCACTCCGCGCTGTATGACACGGAGCGTACCGCAGAGCTGTTCTGTGAGATCGTCAACCGCTGGAAGCGTCTGGGTGGCTGGCCGCTGCCGATGGATGATGAGGCCGAGCGCCAATCGTAGGTCGGGTAAGCGCAGCGCCACCCGACAAAAAAAAAGCGACCACATAGCAGGTCGCTTTTTTATTTTCGCAGAAAGTTACTCTGCGTCCGGCTCTTCCGTTTTGTACTTCGCCGCGGTTTCTTTGATCAGCTGCTGCAGTTCGCCGCGCTGATACATTTCAATCAGGATATCGCAGCCGCCAACCAGTTCACCGTCTACCCACAGCTGTGGGAAGGTCGGCCAGTTCGCGTACTTAGGCAGCTCAGCGCGGATGTCCGGGTTCTGCAGGATATCAACGTAAGCAAAACGCTCACCACAGGCAGACAGCGCCTGAACCGCTTGCGCGGAGAAGCCGCAGCTTGGCAGCTTTGGAGAACCTTTCATATACAGCAGAATCGGGTTTTCAGCGATCTGGCGCTGGATTTTTTCAATAGTGGTGCTCATGTCTTGCTTCCTTTAACTTCTGTTACGGCATTCGTCTGACATTGTAGCGGTTCAGACTGGCATCGGAAAATAACATTTTTGTCACGTATAGACATTCTACTCCGAGTGATGAAAAGTTGCATTGCAAATGGTGTTTACCCCTGCGTCAGTCAGGGTTTTGCTTAGGGAATGGGCAAATGTACGACAGAACGATGAATTTTTTTGCACTTGCTAACGAAACAGGATCGTAGATTGAAAAATGCTATTAACTTTCTGGCTTTTTATGGATTAGAATCGACGGGCTTTGTAAATCACACGCGGGTATTATTGATGACCTGCATTTATCAGGGGACTGCCCAGTGGCGCGGATAACTAAAATCTCGATCACGCTCTGTGCTTTACTGTTTACTTCACTCACCTTCACGCCAGTGGCAAACGCCTCTCAGCAGGCGCGGCATTCTGCTGTACAAAAAAACCATCTGGTGAAAGCCACAGAACGTAAGAAAAAAACCACCGCTAAGAACGACAAGAAAAAGACAACCACACAGACTAAAAAAACCGCTTCCAGCAAGACGAAAACCACCTCTTCCCGCACTGCCCACACCGCCAAAAGTAAAGCTTCGCAAACCGCCGCTAACCTCGTGACTGAAAAATGCATCGCGCGTAAAGGCCATAAGGCGAAATGCACCAAGGTCACAAAAATAGCGGAAGTGCATAAAGTGCGCGTCCAGAAAGCGCAAAAAACCGCAATGAACAAGCTGATGGGACAGATTGGCAAACCGTATCACTGGGGCGGGACTTCGCCACGTACCGGTTTTGACTGCAGCGGCCTCGTCTATTACGCCTATAAAGATCTGGTCAAGTTCCGCATTCCGCGTACCGCCAACGAGATGTACCACCTGCGCGATGCTTCCCCGGTCAACCGTGGAGAGTTGGAGAACGGCGATCTGGTCTTCTTCCGCACGCAGGGCCGCGGGACGGCTGACCACGTTGGCGTCTATGTCGGCAACGGAAAATTCATCCAGTCACCGCGTAGCGGCCAGGATATTCAGATCACCTCGCTCAGTGAAGACTACTGGGTGCGTCATTACGTCGGCGCGCGTCGCGTGATGACGCCGAAAACCATTCGCTAACCCCTACCCTGCCACACCCGTGGCAGGGTAAGTTCCTCTTTTGCATACCCTTTCAATTTGCTATCCTGTCCTTGTTGTCTGTGTGGTTATTGGCAACACAAAATACAATAAGGAGAGAAGCAATGTCGTTCGAATTACCTGCACTACCGTATGCAAAAGACGCCCTGGCCCCGCACATTTCTGCGGAAACCCTGGAATATCACTACGGCAAGCATCACCAGACGTACGTCACCAACCTGAACAACCTGATCAAGGGCACCGATTTTGAAGGCAAAACGCTGGAAGAGATCGTGCGCAGTTCTGAGGGTGGCGTATTCAACAACGCCGCTCAGGTGTGGAACCACACCTTCTACTGGCACTGCCTGGCGCCAAACGCCGGTGGCGAACCTGTCGGTGAACTGGCTACCGCCATCAACGCCGCCTTTGGCAGCTTCGCGGAATTCAAAGCGAAGTTCACCGATGCCGCCATCAAGAACTTCGGTTCAGGCTGGACGTGGCTGGTCAAAGAGGCGGATGGCAAACTGGCTATCGTGTCTACCTCTAACGCGGGCACCCCGCTGACCACCAGCGCGAAGCCGCTGATGACCGTGGACGTATGGGAACACGCTTACTACATTGATTACCGCAACGCGCGCCCTAACTACCTGGAGCACTTCTGGGCACTGGTTAACTGGGACTTTGTGGCGAAGAACTTCGCCGCGTAAGAGACACGCAGAAGGGCTCGCCCTTCTGCGTTTTTGGTTTATTCCGCAGCGCAGGCTGCTTCTGGCTGTTTACGACCCGACATCATCACCAGCAGCAGACCGAGCGCGGCAATAATCGCCCCCATCACCGGCACAAAACTGTACCCCAGCCCACCGGAAATCACGGCCCCACCGGCCGCCGCACCGAGCGCATTGCCCAGGTTAAAGGCGCCAATATTAACCGAGGATGAGAGGCCCGGCGCTTCATGCGCGACACGCATCACGCGCATCTGCAGCGGTGGCACCACCGCGAACGTTGCAGCCCCCCAGACGACCATTGCGATCGCGGCACCAAACTCGTTGCGCGCCAGCCACGGAATGGCGATCATGATAACAATCAGCAGGGTTAAGAAGCCCTTCAGCGTTCCGCTCACGGAACGGTCGGCAAATTTCCCGCCGAGATAGTTGCCAATCGAGAAGCCCACGCCAATCAGCACCAGCATCGCGGTCACAAAGAGAGGCGTTGCGTGGGTGATGTCATGCAGCACAGGTGAAATATAGGTGTAGAGGGTAAACATCGCCCCTGCCCCCAGCACGGTGGTCAGCAGCGCGGAGAGCACCTGCGGGCGCATCAGCACCGCCAGCTCCTTACGCACTTCCGGACGTTCTCCGGCACTGCCCTTTGGCAGGGAGAAGAACAAGGCCACCATCGCGACCACGCCCAGTCCGGCCGTCGCCAGGAAGGACATCCGCCAGCCAATGACCTCGCCCAGCCAGGTTGCCGCAGGAACGCCGCCGATGTTAGCGATGGTCAGGCCCATAAACATGGTGGCTACGGCGCTGGCCTGCTTGTGTTTCGGCACCACGCTTGCCGCCACAACCGACCCCAGCCCAAAGAACGCGCCGTGGTTAAGGCTGGTCAGAATACGCGACAGCATCAACGTGGTGTAGTCCGGCGAAATGGCCGAAAGCACGTTGCCGAGGGTGAAAATCGCCATCAGGAAAATCAGCGCATTGCGGCGCGCGCGGTGTGAAAGAAGAAGCGTCATCAGCGGCGCCCCCACCATCACACCAATGGCGTAGGCGCTGATTAACATGCCGGCCGCAGGGATCGAGACGTCCACGCCGCGGGCGATAACGGGCAGTAACCCCATCGGGGAAAATTCAGTGGTGCCAATCCCAAAAGCGCCAATCGCCAGGGCCAGCAGGGGAAAATTGATTTTCATGCGTCAACTCCGGATGCCGTGTCATGTGGTGACACAGAACAAAGAAGCGGAAAGCATGACATCAATCACAAAAAATGAGAAGTTAACAAAATGGCAAAAGATTTTTGCCTTAGGAGTAACAATCGGGGGGAGCGGGAGGGAGAAGGCTCTCCCTCCGCGTAAATCAGTGCAGCGCGGCCGTCAGACCCGCCGCGACAATCAGAGCCAGCACAACCACGGTGGTGAACAGCGAAAACTTCAGATCGGAACTCATCAATTTTTCTCCTTTTAATCCCCCCACGAAAAGTGAGCCTGCTCATTTTTGCATAATTTACGTCAAAAATCTTCCTGGATTTAGGCTGATAAACACTTTACCTCTTCCCCTTTTCATCAAGATAGGACAAAATTCCACGCTAAATTTATTAGCGTACCGGCCATTGACCCCCTCCTGACGTCCCGTGTCGTTTTCCCGGCGTGCCGCAATTCAAGATTGCGTGATAAGGGTGAGAGAAGGCAAACGTTTACCTTCAAGTTTTTCAGGAGTTTAGGATATGGTCTGGAGTGACATTTAATGGCAACAATTAAAGACGTAGCAAAACGCGCAAACGTTTCCACTACAACCGTATCACATGTAATTAACAAAACCCGCTTTGTGGCGGAAGAGACGCGCAACGCCGTCTGGGCTGCGATCAAAGAGCTGCACTATTCGCCAAGTGCGGTTGCGCGCAGCCTCAAGGTTAATCACACCAAATCCATTGGATTGCTGGCGACCAGCAGTGAAGCGGCCTATTTTGCCGAGATCATTGAAGCGGTAGAGAAGAACTGCTTCCAGAAAGGCTATACCCTGATTCTGGGCAACGCGTGGAACAGCATAGAAAAACAGCGCGCCTACCTGTCGATGATGGCGCAAAAGCGCGTCGATGGCCTGCTGGTCATGTGTTCCGAGTACCCGGAATCCGTGCTGTCGATGCTGGAAGAGTATCGCCATATCCCCATGGTGGTCATGGACTGGGGTGAAGCGCGCGCGGACTTCACCGACTCCGTTATCGACAACGCCTTCGAAGGCGGTTACATGGCGGGTCGTTACCTGATCGAACGCGGTCACCGCGAGATTGGCGTGATCCCCGGTCCGCTGGAGCGTAACACCGGCGCGGGCCGTCTGGCCGGTTTTATGAAAGCGATGGAAGAAGCGCTGATCACCGTGCCGGAAAACTGGATCGTGCAGGGCGACTTTGAGCCGGAATCAGGCTACCGCGCGATGCAGCAGATCGTTTCCCAGCAGCACCGCCCGACCGCCGTTTTCTGCGGCGGTGACATCATGGCCATGGGCGCGCTCTGCGCCGCCGATGAGCTGGGTCTGCGCGTACCGCAGGATATTTCCGTGATCGGGTATGACAACGTGCGTAACGCGCGCTTCTTCACCCCGGCGCTGACAACCATTCACCAGCCAAAAGATTCGCTGGGCGAAACGGCCTTCAATATGCTGTTGGACAGGATCGTCAACAAACGCGAAGAGTCGCAGTCCATAGAAGTTCACCCGCGCCTGATTGAACGCCGTTCCGTTGCGGACGGTCCGTTCCGCGACTACCGTCGTTAATCCCTTGACGGGGCCAGCTACGCTGGCTCCCGTAACCATTCCCGGTTTAGGGTTTCGCTGTCTCCCAGATAATCCAGCAGCCAGGCCATGGCGGGCGAGACATCATTTTGTTGCCAGGTCAGGCAGCAGGCCGCGTCCGGGAACGGATTCTCCAGCGTCAGTTCAACCCATTCTCCGGTATCGATGCGTGGACGCGCAAAATGAGCGGGCACCATCGCGACGCACAGCCCGGCGCTGAGGCACGTCGCCGATGATTCCCAATCAGGAGCCACCACCCGCCGCTGGTTATCCAGAAGCCAGGTGATACGCTTGGGCAATGAACGGGACGTATCCTCCAGCACCAGCGAGGGCCAGTTACGCAGCGTATCGTCGCTCAGCGGACCTTCCATCGCTGCCAGAGGATGATCGCTGGCCACCACGCATTTCCAGCTCAGCATACCCATGTCGCGAAAGGCGTAACGTCCCCCGACCGGGATCGCCTGCGTCGCGCCAATCGCCATCTCCGCCCTGCCGTCCGCCAGCGCATCCCAGACGCCGTTGAACACCTCCTGCGAGACCCGTAGCTCGACGTCAGAGAAATGACGATAGAAATCCACGATCATTTGTCGGGTGCGTTCCGGCTTCACGATGTTATCTACCGCGATGGCGAGATGCCCCCGCCAGCCGTTGGCGATCTGCTGACACTGTTCGCGGGTGATCTGCATTTTTTTGATAACAGAACGCCCTTCTTTCAAAAACCATGCTCCGGCGGGCGTTAATTCCACGTCGCGATGCCGCCGTTCAAACAGCGGAACCGCCAGCCACTCCTCAAGCTGACGCACCGTGTAGCTGATGGCCGAAGGGACGCGGTGCAGCTCCTGCGCTGCACCGCTAAAGCTGCCGTTACGCGCAACAGCATCGACCACTTCAAGAGAATAATCTGACCACATTTTCTGCCTGCAAAAAATTTGAATGCACCCGCCAAATATTAGCGTTTCACAAGCCGCTTTGCACTCCCTACACTCTGCGCCAACGTACACCTGCCTCCTCAGGAGAATAAAAGAATGCAACCCAGGAAAGGATTTTTAGTCTGGCTCGGCGGCTTAAGCGTGCTGGGCTTTTTGGCCACCGACATGTACCTGCCCGCGTTTGCCGCGATGCAGGAAGACCTGCAAACCCCTGCCGCGGCCATCAGCGCCAGCCTGAGCCTGTTCCTTGCCGGTTTTGCTTTCGCGCAGCTGCTCTGGGGACCGCTCTCGGATCGCTTCGGCCGTAAACCGGTGCTGCTGCTGGGTCTGGCCATTTTTGCCGTGGGCTGCCTGGGGATGCTGTGGGTGCGCGATGCTACCTTGCTGCTGGTGCTGCGCTTCGTTCAGGCCGTGGGCGTCTGTGCTGCGGCGGTGACCTGGCAGGCGCTGGTGACCGACTACTACCCGGCTAACCGCACAAACCGTATTTTCGCCACCATTATGCCGCTGGTGGGCCTCTCCCCTGCCCTGGCTCCGCTGCTGGGCAGCTGGATCCTCGCGCACTTTGACTGGCAGGCCATTTTTGCCACGCTGTTTGCCATCACGCTGGTGCTGATGCTGCCGGCGTTTGCCCTTAAACCCGCGCATAAAAAAGAGGCGCATGCCGACGCGACGCCGATTACCTTCACCTCCCTGCTGAGCGCCAAGGCGTATCGCGGGAATGTCCTGATTTATGCCGCCTGTTCGGCCAGCTTCTTCGCGTGGCTCACCGGCTCGCCGTTTATTCTGCACGATATGGGCTACAGCCCGGCGGCCATCGGTCTGAGCTATGTTCCGCAGACCATCGCGTTCCTGGTGGGCGGGTACGGCTGCCGCGCGGCGCTGCAAAAATGGGAAGGTCAGCAGATGCTGCCATGGCTGCTGGTGCTCTATGCGCTGAGCGTCATCGGTACCTGGGCCGTCGGGTTTATTCCGGGCGCGGGCCTGGCTGAAATTTTGATTCCCTTCTGCGTGATGGCCGTGGCGAACGGGGCGATTTACCCGATCGTGGTGGCACAGGCGTTACGTCCGTTCCCGCAGGCGACAGGCCGCGCCGCCGCGCTGCAAAATACCCTGCAGCTGGGTCTGTGCTTCCTCGCAAGTCTGGTGGTCTCGGCGCTGATTGCCACGCCGCTGTTGACCACCACCAGCGTGATGCTGTTCACCGTAGCGCTGGCGGTATTGGGTTTTCGCATGCAGGCGTCCGCGCAGCGCGAGCAGGATAACGGCGCGCAGGTGGAAACTTCGCATGCCTGATTGCGCCAGAAATCATGTTACATTTCAGTGATTAGGTTGCTAACAATTTTCTATTGAATCACCAAATTTTGAGGCCTATACTAAATTTGGTTCGATTAAATACGATAAATATTAAGTGTTAACGGGAGCCGGAGTGCTCCCGTTTTACCATGGAAGGCATTTCGGCAAGGGTTATCTCCCTTCCTCTGTTCTACGTCGGATACTAGCCTCGCGGTATTTACCGTGAGATTTCTCACAAACCAAAAAAAGCGTCTACGCTGTTTGAAGGTTCTGATCACATCAGGGTGATGGAGAAGCTATGAGTTCATCGTGTATAGAAGAAGTCAGCGTTCCGGACGACAACTGGTCCCGGATCGTCAGTGAACTGTTAGGTCGAGCAGGCATCACTATCAACGGATCTTCGCCATCCGATCCCCAGGTAAAACATCCCGACTTTTTTAAACGCGTGTTGCGGGAAGGATCGTTAGGCCTGGGAGAAAGTTATATGGACGGCTGGTGGGAGTGCGAACGTCTGGATATCTTTTTTGCCAGCGTGTTGCGCGCCGGTCTGGAAAATCAACTCCCCCGCAATCTGAAAGACACCCTGCGTGTCGCCTCTGCCCGACTGTTTAACTTGCAAAGTAAAAAACGCGCCTGGATCGTCGGCAAAGAACATTACGATCTCGGCAACGACCTGTTCAGCCGCATGCTGGACCCTTTCATGCAATACTCCTGCGCCTACTGGAAAGACGCGTCGACGCTTGAGGAAGCACAGCAGGCCAAGCTGCGCCTGATCAGCGAGAAGCTGCAGCTACAGCCCGGCATGCGCGTGCTGGATATCGGCTGCGGCTGGGGCGGGCTGGCGTATTTTATGGCGAAGCACTACGGCGTCAGCGTGGTCGGCGTGACGATCTCAGCGGAACAGCAAAAAATGGCGCGGGAGCGCTGTCAGGGTCTTGACGTGGATATCCGGCTGCAGGACTACCGTGACCTGAACGAGCAGTTCGACCGGATCGTTTCCGTCGGCATGTTCGAGCACGTGGGGCCAAAAAACTACGACACCTACTTTGAGGTGGTGGATCGTAATTTGAAACCGGACGGCCTCTTCCTGCTGCACACCATCGGCTCTAAGCGGACCGACAACAACGTTGACCCGTGGATCAATAAATACATCTTTCCGAATGGTTGTTTACCGTCCGTTCGCCAGATTGCCAACGCCAGTGAATCCCATTTCGTGATGGAAGACTGGCATAACTTTGGCGCGGACTACGACACCACCTTAATGGCGTGGCATGAACGTTTCCAGAAAGCCTGGCCCGAGATTGCGGACAACTATTCAGAACGATTTAAACGGATGTTTAGCTATTATCTGAATGCCTGCGCGGGGGCGTTTCGCGCACGGGATATTCAGCTCTGGCAGGTGGTATTCAGCCGGGGGATTGAACACGGGCTGCGTGTCGCACGCTAAAAAAATAACCCCGGATAGCCGGGGTTATTTTTTATTCTTCTTCTGCGGTCTTTATTATTGCGGCTTCTTTTGCTGCCAGCAAGCGCTCCACCGTATCAACCACCGCCTGGGTTTGCGGATCGATTTCGATATTCACGCGATGCCCCAATTTTTTCGCGCCCAGCGTGGTGCGCTGCAGCGTTTCAGGAATTAAATGCACGCAAAAACGCGTTGGCGTCACCTCTCCCACCGTCAGGCTAATCCCGTCAATGCCAATAAATCCTTTATAGAGGATGTATTTCATTAATGACGGGTCCTGCATTTTAAACCAGATTTGACGGTTATTTTCCGAGGTCACGATTTTCGCCACTTCGGCAGTGGTCATGATGTGCCCGGACATCAAATGGCCGCCAATCTCATCGCTGAACTTCGCCGCGCGCTCAACGTTGACGGTATCGCCTACCACCAGCTCGCCCAGGTTAGTGATCCGCAGCGTCTCTTTCATTAAATCAAAGCTAATCTGGTTGCCGTTAATTTCGGTCACGGTCAGGCAGCAGCCGTTATGGGCAATCGAGGCGCCGGTTTCGATGCCCTCAAGCATATATTCCGGCAGCTCAACAACATGAGTACGGAAATTAGGTTTTTCATCAATGGACACCACTTTGGCAGTGCCCTGCACAATACCAGTAAACATGCTTACAACTCCTGTTTTTTCCGAACGGTGATGACACCGTTTAATCCCTCCACAATAACAGTTGGAAAAACAGGTTGCCAGCGGAGCGCATTTTCTGGCGATTTTTTCACTAGATAAATAGCTAAAGCCCGCTACAATAGCTGGCACCCCCCTGCATTTTCTTCTTGCTGCCCGTTTCGGCGGCTTTTTTAGTCTCTCATATAACTACAAAATAAAGGTGTTCACGTGCAGAAGTACATGAATGAAGCGCGCCAGTTATTGGCACTGGCTATACCCGTGATCGTCGCGCAGGTGGCCCAGACCGCAATGGGATTTGTGGATACGGTAATGGCAGGTGGCTACAGCGCCACCGACATGGCGGCCGTTGCTATCGGCACGTCAATCTGGCTTCCGGCCATCCTGTTCGGCCACGGTCTGCTGCTCGCGCTCACGCCTGTTATCGCTCAGCTCAATGGCTCGGGGCGCCGCGAGCGCATTGCCCATCAGGTCCGCCAGGGTTTCTGGCTGGCCGGGTTTGTCTCTGTGCTGATCATGGTCGTGCTCTGGAACGCGGGCCATATCATTCGCGCTATGCATAACATTGACCCGGCCCTGGCGGACAAAGCCGTGGGCTATCTGCGCGCCCTGCTCTGGGGGGCGCCTGGATATCTCTTCTTCCAGGTGGCGCGTAACCAGTGTGAAGGGCTGGCGAAAACCAAGCCCGGCATGGTGATGGGCTTTATCGGGTTGCTGGTCAACATTCCCGTTAACTATGTTTTTATTTACGGTCATTTCGGGATGCCGGAGCTGGGCGGCGTCGGCTGCGGCGTGGCGACGGCCGCCGTTTACTGGGTCATGTTCTTCTCAATGCTGACCTTCGTGAAGCGCGCCCGCTCCATGCGCGATATTCGTAACGAGAACAGATTCAGCACGCCGGACTGGAACATCATGACGCGCCTGGTGCAGTTAGGGTTGCCGATTGCCCTTGCGCTGTTCTTTGAGGTGACCCTGTTTGCCGTGGTCGCCCTGCTGGTCTCCCCGCTGGGCATTGTGAACGTCGCCGGGCATCAGATTGCGCTCAACTTCAGCTCCCTGATGTTTGTCCTGCCGATGTCGCTGGCCGCAGCAGTGACGATTCGCGTGGGCTTCCGCCTGGGGCAAGGCTCGACGCTCGATGCGCAAACCGCCGCGCGCACCGGACTGGGCGTCGGCGTCTGCATGGCCATTTGCACGGCGCTTTTTACCGTGGCGCTGCGCGAGCAGATTGCCCTGCTCTACAACGACAATCCGGAAGTCGTCGCGCTGGCCTCGCACCTGATGCTGCTGGCCGCGATTTACCAGATTTCGGACTCCATCCAGGTGATTGGCAGCGGGGTGCTGCGCGGCTATAAAGACACGCGTTCCATTTTCTTTATCACCTTCATCGCCTACTGGGTGCTGGGTCTGCCGTGTGGGTATATTCTGGCCCTGACCGACCTGGTGGTTGACCGCATGGGACCGGCGGGGTTCTGGATGGGCTTTATCATCGGCCTGACGTCGGCGGCAATTATGATGATGTTGCGCATGCGCTTCCTGCAGCGCCAGCCATCAACGATCATTTTGCAACGCGCTGCACGTTAAATACGCAGTAGCCGCCGCCCGGCGGCTACTTTCTCTTCACTTTGCGCGGTAATACAGCAATCGCGTGAAATCAGAGAGAAAATTGCATTTTCCCTCTTGCCACCTCGGTGCTGTGCCGCTAATATTCGTCCCCGTTGTCACCGACAACACGTTGCGTTCATAGCTCAGTTGGTTAGAGCACCACCTTGACATGGTGGGGGTCGTTGGTTCGAGTCCAATTGAACGCACCATTCTGCGTCCGTAGCTCAGTTGGTTAGAGCACCACCTTGACATGGTGGGGGTCGGTGGTTCGAGTCCACTCGGACGCACCATTTCAGTCCTGAAATGGTGCAAATTCTCCTCAGTTACCCTGAATTTTCTTAATCCCTTATTTTCATCATTATTCTCCTGCTACGCTTTTCCTATGGAAAAAAACACAGGAAGCGTGTTGATGAAGAAGATCGCGATTATCGGCTCCGGCCCCACGGGAATTTACACCTTTTATCATCTGCTTAATAACAATACCCCACTCTCCGTTTCCGTCTTTGAACAGGCCGATGAAGCTGGCGTGGGCATGCCCTATAACGATGACGATAATTCCCGGCTGATGCTGGCGAACATTGCGAGCATTGAAATCCCGCCCATTTTTATGACCTACCTCGACTGGCTTAAGGAGCAAAGCGACGACCATCTGGCGCGCTTTAAAGTTGATAAAGCCAGCCTGCACGATCGGCAGTTCCTGCCCAGGCTCCTGTTGGGAGAGTATTTTCGCGACAGCTTTCGTTCAATCGTAAAAGAGGCGAAAAAGCTGGGGTTCCAGGTTGAGGTCCATGAATCTGCGAAGGTCACCGACATCATCCCTTCGACAACCGGCGTGACGATTTCGGTCAATGACCGCACATTAGCGGATAAATTCGACCTGGCGGTTATTGCCACCGGCCACGTCTGGCCAGAGGAGGATGAAGCCACGCGCACGTTCTTCCCAAGCCCGTGGTCCGGCCTGATGGACGCCCGCATTCCCCCTTGCCGCGTGGGCATTATGGGCACCTCATTGAGTGGCCTGGACGCGGCTATGGCGGTGGTGATGCAGCACGGCGAGTTTCGTGACGGTAAATTCATCCTCGACAGCGGCAGCGAAGGGTTACACATTACGCTGATGTCCCGGACGGGCATTCTGCCGGAAGCCGATTTTTACTGCCCCATCCCTTATGAACCGCTGTCGGTATTGACCGAATTCGTAGTGGAAAGCGAGATAGCCAAAGGACCGGATGGCCTGCTTGACCGAGTCTTTGCCCTGATAGCGAAAGAGCTTGAACTCGCCGACCCGGCGTGGTGCGAGAAAATGTCTCTGCATACGCTGAATGCGGACACCATTCGTGAGGCCTGGTTTGAGGATCGTAAGCGCCACGGGCCCTTTACCTGGGCGGAAGAGAATCTCAACGAGGTTGAACGCAATAAACGCGAACGGCGCACCGTGGCCTGGCGCTATACCGTCCTTCGACTGCATGAGGTGGTTCAGGAGATTGTGCCCCACCTCAACGAAGAGGACAGAGAGCGCTTTAAGCAGGGCCTCGCCCGCGTGTTTATCGACAACTATGCCGCCATCCCGCCGCAGTCTATCCGCAGGCTGCTTGCGCTTCGCGAGGCCGGCATCATTAGCGTGGCGGCGCTCGGTGATGATTACACGCTTGATGCCGGCAGCGATCGGACAGTCATCACCACACAAGAGACCGTTTATCGTTTCGACGTCTTTATTGATGCGCGCGGGCAAAAGCCGCTTAAAACAAACGATCTGCCTTTCCCATCGCTGCGCGGACAGCTTGAGGAGACGGGCGATGAGATCCCCGACATCGGCGAGGATTATACGTTAAAAGCGCCAGAAACGGTTCGTGGGCGCATCGCCTTCGGCGCTATACCGTGGCTGATGCACGATCGTCCCTTCGTTCAGGGGCTGGCAGAGTGTGCGGAGATTGCAGAAGCGATGGCGAAGGCGGCTGAAAAACCGGCCTCAGGTATACGGCGTCGGTTACCGTACGTGGAGAACTGACAGGGCTTCCATGCCCTGCAACGCGAGATTATTCGAAGAACACTTCCGGGTTTTCCGACAGCGAGACGAAGGTTTTCGTCGCTTTATCCAGGGCGAGAATTTTGCCGCTTTCAATGTCGTATACCCAGCCGTGCAGGCGAAGCGAGTTATTACGCAGGCCCACCGCGACGGACGGGTGGGTCTTGATGTTGCTGAGCTGCGCAAAGACGTTTTCCTGCACCATCGCATTCACTTTATCGATCGGCTTATCCCAGCTTTTTTTCTCTACCACGGCTTTTGCCGCGTCGGAATAGCGCAGCCAGTGCGATACAGCAGGCATCGGCTCCAGGTTCGCGTTATCGGCAATCGCCTTCATCGCGCCGCAGTTGGAGTGGCCGCAGATCACGATGTCGGTCACGCCCAGCGCCACTACCGCGTACTCGATAGTGGCAGAGACGCCGCCTGGCTCCGGCCCGAACGGTGGAACAATGTTGCCAGCATTACGAATAACAAAGAGTTGTCCCGGCTCTTGCTGGGTGACCAGTTCAGGGACCAGACGGCTGTCGGAGCAGGAGATAAACAGCGCTTTGGGATTCTGGCTGGACGCTAAACTGCGGAAGAGTTCTTTACGTTGCGGGAAAATCTCTTTTTGAAAGCTGAGAAAACCTTCAATGATATGTTGCATAGCAATTTCTCTTTTATCTGTTTTCGTTTAGGCATGATCGAGATCACACTCGCAAAGTTTACCCACCGTGCTTCACTTGAGACAAGCAATATATTTCTGGCCCGACCGCTGCACGATATCATCGGCGTTTGCCGGAATGTTCTGCCCTTCGAACGCGCCGTAAAGACGGGCGAACGATTTTCCCGCCAGGCGCCGGGTAACGTCCTCAACCGTACGGGCAGGCAGCGGAAGCATATTCGGGTAGCTCCACATGAACGACACGGCCTCTTTCCCTGGGGTCACCTGCAAAATATCTCCCGCCAGTAAAACGCCCTCGCCCTCCTGCCAGTGCAGTACCGTTCCGCCCGCAAAATGCCCGCCGAGACGCAGCAGCGTAACCGACGGTACTATCTCCAGCGCATCGCCATCCCAGAAATGAATCGCCGGGCTGTCGCGCATCACCCATTCGCTATCGCTCACGTGCAGATAGACCGGCGCGTCGAAAGCCGCGGCCCACTCCTGCATCGTGGTGTAATAGTGCGGATGCGAAATCGCAATCGCGCGAAGGCCGCCGAGTGCGGCGATGAGCGTTTGGGTTGCAGGATCAAGGTTGGCGATGCAGTCCCAGAGAATGTTACCGTGGGGGGTACGCAGGAGGAGTGCCCGCTGGTTAATGGCAAAAGCGGGTACTGTCTTGATACTGAATAACTGCGGCTCCAGCTGCTGCCATTTGTTGGCGTGTGTCGCCGTTACCGTCGCGTACTCGATCCACGCCTGGCCGCTGGCCGGAACATACTGACGTTCATCCTCGCAAATGGCACATCTCTCCGGCGTTCCCTCATAAGAAGTACCGCAGGTTCTACAGAGTGTAATCATGAGCGCTCCTCAGTGATAAAGCACTGAGTATGGCAGGGATTATCCTTATGTGCTGCGAGGTACATTGCTGGCGTTTTTTACCCTATACTGTGCCAGTATCAAAAACCGAACAGAGCAGGTGCAACATGGAAATTGATCTCGATAACTTAGTTTTTAACGGTCTGGATGAAGCGGAAGAGCGTAACGCAGAACGTCTGGACGATGCGGATAAAAAAGCGCAGGCGATTATTGCCGACGACGACTGCGGCGACGCCTGCAAGATCTGATAAAAAAGCACCGGAAAACCGGTGCTTTTTTCATTGCGGGGAAGATTACAGCTCAGGCGTCTTTTTAAACCCCGTTAGCATCAGAACCAGGCTTTCTGATGAAGACGCCGGTTCGAACTGGTAATGATTCCCCTGGCGGTCACCGCCGATATACCACGAGATTTCGGTTTTTCCTTCCGCCAGCGCCTTGCGCACGGCTTTGTCCACGTTCACCATCCGGTATTCACGAGAATGGTTCAGATAGAGCACTGCGTCGGAGCGATAGTTACAGGCCGGACGCGAGGCCCATCTTACGGTAGCAGGATCCCAGTCATTGCTGGCCGGATAGAAGAAGATCTGATCGGCACCGTTAGTTTCCACTTTGCCGCCATAAATCCGCACGCGGTATGTAAACTGCGAAGGATCCTGCCCGGCAGGCAGAGGGGGAATGTGGAACTTCACCAGCGACAGCGTTTCGCTGTTTTTCGTGCGTCCCCCGTTCTGCCAGTTATCCTGCACCAGTAAAACCTGCGGTTCGGGCTGGGAGAGGTCTGGCTCCAGGCTGCTGAGCCAGACGTTGGCCTTCGCTCTGGAATAACCATACGGGACGGTGGTGCCACAATCTAACCCGCGGTTCATGCACAGGTCAGTCATAAAGCGCGCGGCGTCTTCCGTCCAGCCGTTCATAAAATCTGCATGCGCCGTATACAGGCTACCCCACCGCTCTTCTCGCTCATCGCCGTGCATGATGGGGTCCATGGAGAGCTGCACTTTGCTGGTATCAAGCGAGCTAATCGTCGGGAGTACGTAAGCAATGTTCATGTTCACGGTGGGAATTTTCACCGGGAAGGTGGACGGGCACTGCCCCTTGACGTCGTAGGTGGCGTTAATCAGACCATGGGCAGGCTTCAGGTTCACTCCATCCCAGCAGTTAGGAAACTGAATGCCGATATTAAACTGCACGGCATCGTTCGCCTTGCGCAAGCCGCAGACCTCACCGGTTTTGGTGGTGTAACCCTTGCCGTTGGCACATAAAAAGGTGATATGTGGATTCGGCGCACTACCGTGATGGTCGCCCGCCAGCAGCGACAGCCCCGCCGGGAAAGGGTGTAGCGGCCAGGCGTCCACGTTCGATGCCTGATAATAGGTTTTTTGATACGCCGGTTTGACGACCGTGCCGTCAGGCAGGCGAAGCGAAGGTGCCCAGTAGGCAGAGCTGTCGGCTTTGTTATCGCAGGTGGTCTTTTCATCCCGGCGCAGGGATTCACGGCTGGAGTCAGCATCCGTTTGCAGGTTGCCGAAGAAGTCGTGCAGCATGGCCTCGTTGGGCATGCCGTACATCATAATGGCGTCATCGCCAAGGGTATGGGAATAGCCGCAAACGACATGCGCCTGCGGTGCGGCGTGTGCCGCATGAATTGTGAAAAGTAGCGCAGGGACAGAAAGCGCGCGTGTTAACGTGGTCCGTTTCATCATTTTCTCCATGACTGAAAGGACACATTGGTAACAAAAGCGGGCTAATTAACCGAATGATTCAGAGCGTACTTTTCCGTCTTTTGAGGCTTTACAGACGTCACGCACACCTCATTCCAGTACGTTTCGCGCGTGCGGCGCAGTTCAGCGTGGCGTTTTATCATGGAACCACTCCGGGTCAATGTTGGCAACGTCTACGCCATACAGGCTGGCGACAGGCAGTATCGACTCAAGAACACGTTGCGCGCTGTTCTCCGCATTCGCTGGCCGGGTCGCAAAAAACCGCCGTAACGTGCTGATCCATTTTTTCATCGTCTTACCCTCTCTCGCCGTATCTGCCTTCAGTTAAGCACCCCAATCCCGTGCAGGGGAAATACCAAAATCCACTGTCGATGTGCAGGATCTGCAAATAGCGCCCCGTCCTTTTCACGCTTCATTAACACCTTGTTCACTAATGCTTTTTTGCTCATAGCAAAGAACGATTTCTTATTTGGCGATAGCTTTCCCTTATGGGAGCGTAACGGGGTAAAACAAAAACAACGGGATGGCGTATGACTATGGCAGCAAAAATGAAAGGGTTTAAAAAACGGACGCTGGTTCTGGGCGTAGTGGCAGCCTGGGGCCTGTTTTCAGCGCAGGCGCAGGCCGATCAGCTGGCGGATATCAAGGCAGCAGGGGTGGTGAAAGTCGCCACGTTTGATGCCAACCCGCCGTTTGGCTCGATTGATGCCAAAACGCATGAGATCGTGGGTTACGACGTGGACTTCGCCAAAGCGCTGGCAACATCGCTCGGCGTGAAGCTTGAACTGGTTGCCACCAATCCGGCCAACCGCATTCCGCTGCTGCAGTCCGGCAAAGCCGACCTGATCGTGGCGGATATTACTATCACCCCAGAACGCGCACAGGTCATTGATTTCTCGACGCCTTACTTCGTCACTGGCCAGCAGTTCCTCGTTCCGGCGAAATCCCCGGATAAGCTCGATGACTACAGCCGGGCGCGCATTGGCGCGGTCAAAGGCACGACGGGCGAGCAGGCGCTGCACCAGCGCTTCCCGCAGTCCCGCGTCCTCTCTTATGACGATATTCCGCTGGCGCTGACCGCGCTGCGCAACGGCAACGTACAGGCCATCACTCAGGACAGCACCATTCTGGCCGGTCTGCTGGCGCAGGCGCCGGATAAAGCCAACTTCAAAATCCTGCCCGACCTGCTGAGCAAAGAAGAGATTGGCGTCGGGGTGAAAAAAGGTGAAACGGCGCTGCTGAAAGCCGTCAACGATGAGCTGGTCAATCTCGAGAAGACCGGTCAGGCGGCAAAAATCTACGACGTCTGGTTTGGTCCAGGCACCCCAGCCCCACAGCCTCGCGCCTTTAAAATAGAAGCTAAGTAATATGCTCTCAGGTTTATTTTCACACTCCGCGGCCGGTGCCGCGGATTTTTCACATCTGGAACAGGCCAGCGTCGAGTTTCGTCATGTGGACAAACGCTACGGTGACCATCAGGTTTTAAACGACATTAACCTCACCATCACGCCCGGTGAAGTGGTTGCCATCCTCGGCCCGTCGGGTTCCGGTAAATCCACCCTGATTCGTCTTATCAACCAGCTTGAACCCCTGAGCGGCGGAGAGATCCTGGTCGACAACAAGCCTACCGGCAGGCTCTCCGGTAGCGGGCTGCGCCAGCTGCGAAGCCGCGTGGGGTTTGTGTTTCAGCAGTTCAATCTTTATGCCCACCTCACCGCCAGCCAGAACATCACCCTGGCGCTTGAGCACGTCCACGGCTGGAAGCCGCTGCCCGCTCAGGAGCGCGCGCTGGCCCTGCTGGAGAAAGTCGGGATGCTGGAAAAAGCCCACCATTACCCGGCTGAGCTTTCCGGTGGACAGCAGCAGCGGGTGGCGATTGCCCGCGCCCTGGCCTCGTCACCGCAAATCATTCTCTTTGACGAGCCGACGTCGGCACTCGATCCCGAGATGATTGGTGAGGTGCTGTTTGTGATGAAAGCCCTCGCCCACAGCGGGATCACGATGATCGTGGTGACCCACGAGATGCAGTTTGCCCGGGAAATCGCCGACCGGATTGTCTTTATCGACGGCGGGCACATTCTGGAAACCGCGCCGCCGGCACAGTTTTTCAGCCAACCAGCGCATCCGCGCGCGCAGCGGTTCCTGCAAAAGGTGCTGGACCCGCTGCATCAGGAGCATCTGTAATGCCCGCGCTCGACTGGCAGGGAGTACTGACCGGACAGCCTCTGCAGTGGATACTTTCCGGATTTCTTACCACCCTGTGGGTGACGCTGGCGGGGATCGCGCTGGCCAGCCTGCTCGCACTGCTCTTTATGCTCCTGCGCCTGTCCGGTGGACGCGTCGGGAAAGCGATCGTCAGCGGCTGGGTATCGCTGTTTCGCAATACGCCGCTGCTGGTGCAGCTGCTGTTCTGGTATTTTGCCGCCTGGAACGGGCTGCCGCAGGCGTTTCGCGACGCAGTCAACGCCGATCACAGCTGGTCCATTCTGCCCGGCGACGTCTGGTGGTTTACGCCCGAATTTTTATGTTCTGCCTGGGGGCTGGGCGTATTTACCTCGGCGTTTTTAATCGAAGAAGTGGAAGCCGGGTTGCGTTCTGTGCCAGCCGGGCAACGGGAGGCGGCGCTCGCCCAGGGATTCTCAGCATGGCGATTGTTTCGCTACATTCTGCTGCCGCAGGGGCTGGCTAACGCCTGGCAGCCCGTCGTGGGTCAGTATCTCAACCTGATGAAGCTCTCCTCGCTCGCCAGCGGGATTGGCTTCGCCGAGCTCACCTACCAGGTCAGGCAGATCGAAAGCTATAACGCGCACGCGCTGGAGGCATTTACCCTCGGTACCGCACTCTATCTCCTGACCGGTCTGGTCATGGGAATGGTGCTGGTTCGCCTTGGGCCGCAGGCGAAACGTAAACGTCCGATCGTCGCTACCGCAGGGAGTGAAAAACATGATTGCCGGACTTAATGTCATCACCGATAACCTCGATTATCTGCTGTGGGGACGCGCGGCAGCCGGTGAACCGGGGGGCGTGTTGCTCTCGCTGATGATGGCGACTGGAGCAGCCGTTATCGCCCTGCCCGCGGGGATTGCGCTCGCGTGCCTGGCCTGGCGCTTTACCGGGCTCGTGCGCAAAGCCCTCTTTTTATGGGCAGAGCTGATTCGCGGGATCCCGCTCATCTTCGTGATTTTCTGGATGTGGTATCTCCTGCCGCTCATGACCGGGGGCGATCTGCCGGGAGCGCTGACCGTCACGCTGGCGCTGGCCTGGTTTACGGCGGCCACCGTAATGCACTCGGTCCTGGCCGGGCTGAGCGCGCTGCCGACCGGGCAGTTCGAAGCCGCGCTGTCACAGGGATTCAGCACGCAGCAAACCCTGTGGCGCGTGCTGCTGCCGCAGGCGCTGGGGAATATTCTGCCGTCGCTGGTGGGGATTTTTATCAGCCTGCTGAAGGATACGTCGCTGGCGTTTATCGTGAACGTCCCGGAGCTGACCACGGTGGCGGGACAGGTCAACAACCGGGTGCAAATCTACCCGGCGGCCATTTTTATCTTTACGGGCGTGGTCTATTACCTGCTCTGCTGCTCGCTTGAGCAGCTTGCGAAGCGCTGGCGCCTTATCCGGCCAGCGCTTTAACCACCGTTTCCATCGCTTCGGTTGTCAATGCACTGCGTTTCACGCGCTGGTTCGCCAGCGCGGTACGCAGAACACCGGCAATGACAATATGCTTTGGCTCCTGCCCTAAATCACGCATCTCAAGCACCACCTTTCCGACCACCCGGCACATCTCCTGGTACAGCGCTTCATCTTTGGTCACGTTACCCATCGTCATCACTCCATTGCCTGTTAAACGTTGAGCTTAAATGATTCTCCTGCCGGATACAAAAAAGAAGCCCGGCGAGAGACTCACCGGGCTTCATCTGTAAAATCAGTCAATTAGTTGTTTACTGGAATGACCGCGCCTTTGTACTTGGTGCGGATCCAGTCCTGAATCTCTTTCGAGTGCAGCACGTTCACCAGCGCGACGATGTCTTTCTTCTTCTCGTCACCGCGATGCACGGTAATGATGTTAGCGTACGGGTTGTTTTCACCGCTCTCAACCGCAATCGGGTCGTGAACCGGATCCAGACCCGCGTCAATCGCGTAGTTGGCGTTAATCACCACCGCGTCGCCTTCGTTATTGTTGTACATCTGCGGCAGCAGAGACGCTTCCACGTTAGGCGTAAACTTCAGCTTTTTCGGGTTCTCGACGATGTCGCTGATGCGCGCGGTGACTTTATCGATGCCCGGCTTCAGCTTGATCACGCCCTCTTTCTCGAAGATGGAGAGAATACGCCCCTCTTCAGAAACCGCGTCACGCATGATGATTTTGCCGCCTTCCGGCAGGTCTTTCAGCGACTTGTATTTTTTGGAGTAGATACCGATTGGCTCAATGTGGATCGCGCCCGCACTGACAAAATCATAGTCTTTATCGCCCGCATGATCTTTCAGCACGCTGTTCAGGTAAGGAATGTGCTGGAAATAGTTCGCGTCGATGTCATGACCCGCCAGCGCGGTGTTCGGCAGAATGTAGTCCTGGAACGGTTTAATCTCCAGGTCGATCCCCTGCTTCGCCAGAATCGGCTTTGCCTGCTCCAGAATTTCCGCATGCGGCGTGTTGGACGCGCCCACGGTCAGGGTGTCGGCCCAGGAGGCAAAGCTCAGGGCGCTCAGGGTTGCAGCGGCGATCAGTGTCAGTGTCTTTTTCATGATGTGGTTCCTGTATGTTGTTGTTACCCTAAATAGTTCGAGTCACAGGAAGGCGGCAAGTGAGTGAATCCCCAGGAGCTTACATACAGTAAGTGACTGGGGTGAACGAATGCAGCCAACGCGCCTGAGGCTCGAAATATGACGGGTATTAGCGTTTATCTAACAGTGAAGTAATGACATCGCCGCAGAACTGGATAATGAAAACGATGATCAGAATGGTCACCGTTGCCACCAGCGTGACGTCACCATGGTTGCGCTGGAATCCTTCCAGATAAGCCAGATTTCCCAAACCACCGGCGCCAATCACCCCCGCCATCGCGCTGTAGCTCACCAGCGCAATCAGCGTCACCGTAATACCCGAGACCAGTGCGGGTGATGATTCCGGCAGTAAAACCCGAAACACGAGCGTGCTCAGTCGTGCGCCCATCGAGCGTGTGGCTTCGATGACGCCTTTATCCACTTCACGCAGGGCGATCTCCACCAGGCGTGCGTAGAACGGTGCGGCACCCACAATCAGGGCCGGCAGCGCCGCGTTGGCGCCAAGAATGGTGCCGACAACGGTCTTGGTGAACGGGATCAGCAGCACAATCAAAATGATGAACGGAATCGAGCGGAACACGTTCACCACAATCGAAATGACGCTATATACCGTGCGGTTGTGGAACAGTCCGCCGCGCGCGGTTAAAAACAGCGCCAGACCCAGCACGATGCCCAGAACGAAAGTTGCCACGCCGGACAGCGCAGTCATGTACAGCGTCTCCAGCGTCGCCGCCCAGAGCTGATCCCACTTGAGATGCGGAAAGAGATTCTCAGCCATGTTTAATCACCTCGCCTTCAATATCGCTGTGCTGCAGGTCGGCGAGGATATTGTTCAGTTGTTCATCAGATGCCACGACGTGCACCCAGAGCTGACCAAACACGCCGTGAGCGGTTTGGGTCATTTTTCCGTGCAGAATGTTAAACGGCAGGCCGTAGCGCAGCGTCAGTTCGCCCACAATCGGTTTATGCGTGCTGTGCCCGGTAAAGGTCAGCCTGATGACCGTCCCTTCCAGTTCGTTTGCCAGTTCGGGATTGAAGGTTTCTTCTTCAGCGTACTGGCTCACCTGACGGACAAACTGCTGCGTAATCGGCTGCTGCGGATGGGTAAAGACGCTCAGCACGTCTCCCTCTTCCACCACTTTACCGTTCTCCATCACCGCCACGCGGTCGCAGATTTTGCGCACCACGTGCATCTCGTGCGTGATCAGCACGATGGTCAGCCTGAAACGACGGTTAATATCCAGCAGCAGATCGAGGATCTGATCGGTGGTCTGCGGGTCAAGCGCGGAGGTGGCTTCATCGCAGAGCAGCACATCCGGGCGATTAGCCAGCGCACGCGCAATGCCCACGCGCTGCTTTTGCCCACCGCTCAGCTGTGATGGATAGGCATGCTCGCGACCTTTCAGGCCAACGAGTTCAATAAGCTCGGCCACGCGGGCCTTAATGTCGGCTTTCGGTACGCCGGCAATTTGCATCGAGAACGCAATATTCTCGCTGACCGTGCGCGACCACAGCAGGTTGAAGTGCTGAAACACCATGCTGATCTTCAGACGCGCCTGGCGCAGGGCTTCACCTTTTGCGGCAGAAATGTTCTGCCCGTTGATGGTTACGCTGCCGCTGCTCGGTTTTTCCAGACCATTCAGCAAGCGAATAAGCGTACTTTTACCTGCGCCGCTGTAACCGATGATCCCGTATATCTGTCCCTGTGCTATCGTCAAATTGACATTATCAACGGCCGTGAGCGCCACCTTTCCGTTGTCAAAAACCTTCGAAATATTGCTGAGAACTATCATTCTTATTCGTTATCCGTGCCGCCCGCGGCGGTTTAGCAGTATGGATGTCCAAACGATAGTAAACAGGCGTTATCAGCTTTTAAATGAACAAAAAAGAATGTGTTATAACTTTGGGGAATAAATAGCGGATTTACCGGGTGGGAAGCATTTAGATGAATTTCAGCAATGATTATCTGCCTGATGTATATCTGCTGGCTGACACCCTGCAAAAACGCTCATTTTTGCAGCATTTTATGCGGATATAGCCATCCTCACATCCAGACAACTTTACGTCTTGCTGTCCTGACATCCAAAAACATCATTTATATTCCTTTTTGTTCTAAAAAGCAGTGAATGGTTCTTTCTTGAGAAAATTTCACCGCCCTATCATCCCGTCATGACATCCAGAAAGGAAAACATCATGACGATTTATCACTCCGTCACCGAACTGATTGGTCGTACCCCGCTGATCCAGCTGCATAAGCTTGATACCGGTCCCTGCTCGCTCTTTCTGAAGCTGGAAAACCAAAATCCGGGCGGGTCGATTAAGGATCGCGTTGCGCTGTCGATGATTAACGAAGCGGAACGTACCGGCCAGCTGCAGCCTGGCGGCACGATAATTGAAGCCACGGCGGGCAATACCGGTCTCGGCCTGGCCCTGATTGCCGCCCAGAAAGGCTACTCGCTAATCCTGGTGGTGCCGGACAAAATGAGCCGCGAGAAGATTTTCCACCTGCGCGCGCTGGGTGCCCAGGTGGTGCTGACCCGCTCCGACGTCAACAAAGGCCATCCTGCCTATTACCAGGATTACGCCCAGCGTCTGGCGAACGAACTGCCGGGCGCGTTTTACATCGACCAGTTCAACAACGAAGCCAACCCGCTGGCGCACCGCACCACCACGGCGCCTGAGCTGTATGAACAGCTTGACGGCAGGATCGACGCCATCGTCGTGGGTGTCGGCTCAGGCGGCACGCTGGGCGGCCTGCAGGCGTGGTTCGCCGAGCACTCTCCGCACACGGAATTTGTCCTGGCTGACCCGGCCGGATCCGTTCTCGCCGACCAGGTGGAAACCGGACGCTACCACGACGCGGGCTCCTGGCTGGTTGAGGGAATTGGCGAAGACTTTATTCCTCCGCTGGCCCACATTGAAGGGGTGAATCGCGCCTGGCGCATCACCGACCGCGAAGCGTTCACCACCGCGCGCGAGCTGCTGAAAACGGAAGGCATTCTGGCGGGCTCCTCCAGCGGCACGCTGCTGGCGGCCGCGCTGAAGTATTGCCAGGCGCAGAGCACACCGAAGCGCGTGGTGACCTTCGCCTGCGACAGCGGCAATAAATATCTCTCGAAGATGTTCAACGACGACTGGATGCGACAGCAGGGGCTGATCACGCGTCCTCAGGCCGGCGATCTCTCCGACTACATCGCCCTGCGCCACGACGAAGGTGCCACCGTCACCGCGGCCCCGGACGACACGCTTTCCACCGTCCTGGCGCGCATGCGTCTGTATGACATCTCCCAGCTGCCGGTGCTGGAGGACGGCAAGGTGGTGGGCATTATCGACGAGTGGGATCTCCTGCGGCATATCGGCGGCGACGGCGATCGCTTCGCGCTGCCGGTGACGGCAGCCATGACGCGTCAGGTCGAGTTCCTTGACAAGCACGCGCCGGAAAGCGCCCTGCACGCCATCTTCGACCGCGGCCTTGTGGCCGTCATTAATGACAACGACCATTTTCTCGGTCTGATTACGCGCAGCGACGTTCTGACCGCCTGGCGCAACCGTCTACAGCAATAAAGGAATCAATGATGAAAAATCTGGCCACCCTCAGCGTCCACAGCGGCGAATTTAACGACCAGCACGGCGCCGTCATGCCGCCGATTTACGCCACCTCGACGTTTGCGCAACCCGCGCCCGGGGAGCATACCGGCTACGAGTACTCCCGCAGCGGCAACCCTACCCGCCATGCGCTGGAAACGGCGATTGCCGAACTGGAAGGCGGCACGCGCGGCTACGCTTTTGCCTCCGGTCTGGCGGCCATCTCCACGGTGCTCGAACTGCTGGATAAAGACAGCCATATTGTCGCCATTGATGACGTTTACGGCGGGACGTACCGCCTGATTGAAAACGTGCGCAAGCGCAGCACCGGGCTGCAGGTCAGCTGGGTCAAACCGGACGACCTGGCCGGGCTCGAGGCCGCCATTCGCCCGGAAACGCGTATGGTCTGGGTCGAAACGCCAACCAACCCGCTGCTGAAGCTGGCCGATCTGGCGGCCATCGCGGCGATCGCCCGTCGTCATAACGTCATCAGCGTGGCGGATAACACCTTCGCGTCGCCGGTGATCCACCGTCCGCTGGAGTCCGGGTTCGATATCGTGGTGCACTCGGCCACTAAATACCTTAACGGCCACTCTGACGTCGTCGCCGGGCTGGCGGTGGTGGGCGATAACAAGGCGCTGGCGGACAAGCTCGGCTATCTGCAGAACGCGGTGGGCGGCGTTCTGGATCCGTTCAGCAGCTTCCTGACGCTGCGCGGTATTCGCACGCTCGCGCTGAGGGTCGAAAAGCACAGCACCAACGCGCTGGCGATTGCGCAATGGCTGGAGCAGCATCCGCTGGTCGAAAACGTGTACTATCCAGGACTGGAATCGCATCCGCAGTACCAGCTTGCCCGCACGCAGATGGCGCTGCCCGGTGGCATGATTTCCGTCGTGGTAAAAGGCGATGCGCAACGCGCCACCGAGGTGATTCGCAACCTGAAGTTGTTCACCCTTGCGGAAAGCCTGGGCGGCGTGGAAAGTCTGGTGAGCCAGCCTTACAGCATGACCCACGCCTCAATTCCGCTTGAGCAACGTCTGGCGAACGGCATTGTGCCGCAGCTGATCCGCCTGTCGGTGGGGATTGAAGATCCAAAAGACCTGATTGCCGACCTCAGCCAGGCGCTGCAAAAATAAGCAAAGTGCGGCAGGTCCCTCACCTGCCGCGATAAGTTGTCATCATGGCTTAACGCCTTGATAACAATATTATGTGAAACAGCACAGATTATTTCTGAAACACCGTTTCCATTTTCCTTTTATCTTAAAATCAGCGTATAATGCGCGCCTAATCCCTGGTGAATGGTTTCAGCGCTTGGAATACAAAAAACAACGTACAACTTCTCCTCTCCTTCGTTGGGCTGTCACTCAGGCACACTTTCTTCTGCACGCTCATTTGATGTCTCCTATCCTTAGTGCGTGTCATATACTCTTTTGCAACACAGGTTTGACTCCGCGGCGGTGCGCCCCCGGAGCGAGATTTCCATATCCTTCCCAACTTAAAGACTAAGACTGTCATGAAAAAGACGAAAATTGTTTGTACTATCGGCCCGAAAACCGAATCTGAAGAGATGCTGAGCAAAATGCTGGACGCCGGCATGAACGTGATGCGTCTGAACTTCTCCCACGGTGACTACGCAGAGCACGGCCAGCGCATCCAGAACTTGCGCAACGTGATGAGCAAGACCGGTAAAAAAGCGGCCATCCTGCTGGATACCAAAGGTCCAGAAATCCGTACCATCAAGCTGGAAGGCGGTAACGACGTCTCTCTGAAAGCGGGCCAGACCTTCACCTTCACCACCGACAAATCCGTCGTCGGCAACAGCGAAATCGTTGCAGTGACCTACGAAGGCTTCACCAGCGATCTGTCCGTCGGTAACACCGTGCTGGTCGACGATGGCCTGATCGGTATGGAAGTCACCGCTATCGAAGGCAACAAAGTTATCTGTAAAGTGCTGAACAACGGCGACCTGGGCGAAAACAAAGGCGTTAACCTGCCGGGCGTCTCCATCGCGCTGCCAGCCCTGGCTGAAAAAGACAAACAGGACCTGATCTTCGGCTGCGAGCAAGGCGTTGACTTCGTCGCGGCCTCCTTCATCCGTAAGCGTTCCGACGTGGTTGAAATCCGTGAGCACCTGAAAGCACACGGCGGCGAGAAGATCCAGATCATCTCCAAAATCGAAAACCAGGAAGGCCTGAACAACTTCGACGAAATCCTCGAAGCGTCTGACGGCATCATGGTTGCACGTGGTGACCTGGGCGTTGAAATCCCGGTTGAAGAAGTGATCTTCGCGCAGAAGATGATGATCGAGAAGTGTGTGCGCGCGCGTAAAGTGGTTATCACCGCCACGCAGATGCTGGACTCCATGATCAAAAACCCACGCCCAACCCGCGCTGAAGCAGGCGACGTGGCAAACGCCATTCTCGACGGTACTGACGCAGTAATGCTGTCCGGTGAATCCGCGAAAGGTAAATACCCGCTGGAAGCGGTCGGCATCATGGCGACCATCTGTGAACGTACTGACCGCGTGATGACCAGCCGTCTGGACTTCAACAACGACAGCCGCAAGCTGCGTATCACCGAAGCAGTATGCCGCGGTGCGGTAGAAACTGCTGAGAAACTGGAAGCACCACTGATTGTGGTTGCTACTCAGGGCGGTAAATCTGCGCGCGCCGTGCGTAAATACTTCCCGGATGCGACCATCCTGGCCCTGACCACCAACGAAACCACCGCTCGTCAGCTGGTGCTGAGCAAAGGCGTCGTTGCGCACCTGGTTAAAGAGATCGCCTCTACTGACGATTTCTACATTCAGGGTAAAGCACTGGCTCTGGAAAGCGGTCTGGCACAGAAAGGCGACGTTGTGGTCATGGTTTCTGGCGCCCTGGTACCAAGCGGCACCACCAATACCGCATCTGTTCACGTGCTGTAATAATTCCCGAACGAATTAATTTGGATAAAAAGCGCCCATTGGGCGCTTTTTTTATTCCCGGCATTAGCCAAACGCATTCAAAATGCAAATCGGGTTTTTCTATTTAATTGCGAATTATCTAAGATGAATCCGATGATAAATGCCTTTTTTTCCTTAGATTTTTGCCCGAAACCGGCTGATTCGGTGCTTCTTTGAGCGAACGATCAAAAATAGGTGTATTCCCATCAAAAAAATATTCTCAACCCAAAAAACTTTGTGTAATACTTGTAACGCTACATGGAGATTAACTCAATCTAGAGGGTATTAATAATGAATCGTACTAAACTGGTACTGGGCGCGGTAATCCTGGGTTCTACTCTGCTGGCTGGTTGCTCCAGCAACGCTAAAATCGATCAGCTGTCTTCTGACGTTCAGACTCTGAACGCTAAAGTTGACCAGCTGAGCAACGACGTGAACGCAATGCGTTCCGACGTTCAGGCTGCTAAAGACGACGCAGCTCGCGCTAACCAGCGTCTGGACAACCAGGCTACTAAATACCGTAAGTAATAGTACCTGTTAATAAAATGGCGCACATTGTGCGCCATTTTTTTTGCCTGCGTCAAACGCCTACTGCGTCACCCTCTCCCCTTCATCTTCCGCTACCGCAGCAGACACCCGGCTGTTCTGCACCGACAACACGCTATTGCTGGCTGACGGGCCGCTACCGGACGACACAATAACCGGGATCCCTGCACGACGTGACAGCGCTTTATCAATCAGCGCCTTATCGCTTCCTGCCTGAGAAACAAAGGCCGCAAAGTCGGCGGAATGGGTAATTGGCGAGACCTGCGGATTTTCCCCTTCTACCTGCGCCAGCGGACGGTGGACCTCAATATAGCGTTTACCATCCGGCTCCACGGAGAACTTCACGGGTTCATTGATAATCTGCACCCGCGTGCCCACCCGCACCTGTTCGAACAGCGCCTTAATGTCCGGGGCGTTCATCCGCATACAGCCAGAGCTGACACGCAGGCCAACGCTGTCCGGCGCGCTGGTGCCATGAATGAGATATTCCCCATTCCCCACGCCTAAACGCAGCGCGAAGCGTCCCAGGGGGTTATTTGGCCCGGCAGGGACCACCGGAGGCAGTTTAATGCCCTGCTCCAGAGAACGTGCTCGTATGCCCGGCGTGGGTGTCCAGGTGGGATTCGGGATCTTCTGGCTCACCCGCGTGGTCGTCACCGGCGTTTCCAGACCCAGCTGACCAATACCCAGAGGATAAACCTGAACAATATTTTGCCCCGGCGGGAAGTAGTAGAGCCGAAGCTCAGCAAGATTCACCACAATCCCCTCGCGGGGCGTATCCGGCAACAGCATTTGCGACGGAATGGTTATCACGGTTCCCGGCGCAGGGTTTACCGGCGCAATGGTATTGTTGGTTTCCAGGAGCACCTGCGCCGCCGTATTAAACCGGCGGGCGATGGTCTGCAGCTTATTATCCCCTTCCTGTATCGTGTAGGTTTGATTTTGCCCAATCAGACGACTGCCTGCGGGCGGCAACGGATAGTCCATCGCGCGGGCCGAATGAAGGGCGCCGAGCGAACTGAGGAGTAATAGAGTAATGAGAGACGCGCGCTTCATGCTGAGATTCCTTATTCACTGACAGAACGCCAGAAAGCTGAAAAACCAGCGAGGCGGGAACCACCTCGCGAAACAGAATGAATGCTGTTCTGTAAGTCTAGCTAAGGATTGCAGCTTTGGCGCGGATGGCGCGAATCATCGCTTCCAGTCCCTGAGAGCGGGACGGGGTGAGGTGTTGGGTTAAGGCCATTTTTTCAAACCACGGACGAACATCGAACGCGACGATATCCTGCGCAGACATCTGCTGGTAAAGGCTAAAGACGACCGCAATAAGCCCTTTTACAATGGCGGCATCGCTGTCGCCGCGCAATTCGATCGTGCCGTCATCCGACTGCGCCATCACAATCCACACCTGGCTCTGGCAGCCCTGAATACTGTTCTCCGGGCTGTGCGCCTCTTCACCGAGCGGCGGCAAACGCTGTCCCAGCTCGATGATATAGAGATACTTCTCTTCCCAGTTTGCGCAACGCGAGAAGTTGCGCAGTAATTTATCTTTGTCCGGCAGCTCTGCCATCTTTCGCCTCTCCGTTAGCCCAGCAGCTGATGAATGCGCTTAAGCCCCGCCACCAGCCTGTCGACCTCTTCCGTCGTGTTGTACATCACCAGCGATGCGCGGCACATTGCCGGTACCTGGTAAAACGCCATCAGCGGCATGGCGCAGTGGTGCCCGGTGCGGACCGCCACGCCGTAGTTATCGAGGAAACTGCCCACGTCATAGGCGTGGTGTTTCCCAAGATTAAACGCGATTACCCCTTGCCGGTTGGCAGGCCCGTAGAGGGTCAAATCCGGCACGCTGGCAAGCTCTGCAAGCGCGTAGTGCATCAGCAGCTGTTCATACTCCTGAATGGCATCAAGACCGATGGCAGAGACGTAAGAGACCGCCGCCCCCAGCCCGATAATGCCCCCGGTGTTGGGCGTGCCCGCCTCAAAACGCCACGGGGCGCGCGCGTAGGTCGTGCCTTCCGTCAGGCTGACGGTGGCGATCATCGACCCGCCCCCTTCCCACGGCGGCATCGCCTGCAGGATCTCTTCTTTCACATACAGCACGCCAATCCCGGTCGGCCCGTAGAGCTTGTGGCCTGAAAAGACGTAGAAATCACACTCCAGCGCCTGGACGTCAACCGCGTGGTGCATCACCGCCTGCGCGCCGTCAATCAGGACCTTTGCGCCCGCCTGATGGGCCTTCTCGACGATCTCTGCCACCGGGTTTTCTGTCCCCAGCACGTTGGAGACCTGGGTAACCGCCACCAGCCGCGTGCGGTCGTCCAGCAAGAGGTCAAGCTGCTCAAGCTGAAGCGTCCCGTCAGCGTTTAGCGGGATCACCCGCAGCTGGGCGCCCACGCGCTCGCAGAGCATCTGCCACGGCACGATATTGGCGTGGTGCTCCATCTGGGTGATGATGATGTTATCCCCCGCGTGGACCTGCGCGTTGCCCCAGCTGTTAGCGACAAGGTTGATCCCTTCGGTGGTCCCGCGAACAAAGACCAGTTCTTCCGGCGAGCGGGCGTTAAGAAAAGCGGCAAGCTGCGTGCGCACGTTTTCCATCCGCTGGGTCGCCTCGGCGCTCAGGGTATGGATACCGCGATGCACGGCGGCATAGCCGTGGCGATAGAACTCGGCTTCGGCATCCACCACCTGATTCGGCTTCTGCGCGCTAGCCGCGCTGTCCAGATAGGCCAGCGGCAGACCGTTTACTTCACGGGTCAGAACCGGGAAATCTGCCCGTACTTTTTCGACGGGAAAACTCATGCTTCGCCTCCAGGCAGGCGCTGACCGATCCGATCCAGCACCTGCAGTTTTAACTGACCATCGTGCAGCGCTTCCGTCAGTTCGGCGGCAAACGCGTAGATAATCATTTTCTGCGCCGCCTGCTGGTCGATGCCGCGCGAGCGCAGGTAGAACATCTGCTCGTCGTCGATTCGCCCGACCGTCGCACCGTGGCTGCATTTCACGTCGTCGGCGTAGATCTCCAGCTGCGGCTTGGTGTCCACCTCCGCCAGGCGTCCTAACAGCAGATTGTTGTTGGTCATCTGCCCGTCGGTTTTAATGGCGTGCTGCGCCACGTTAATCAGGCCGTTAAACACCGCACGCCCTTTATCACTCACGATGGTTTTATGCAGCTGGCGGCTGTTGCAGTAGCCTTTGTTGTGCTCCAGCCAGGTGCGCGTGTCACACACTTCTGATTTAACCGGCATCGCCAGGCTGTTGATGCGCAGCGTGGTGTTTTCACCGTTAAGCTGCGTGCTGGTGTTGTGGCGCAGCACCGCCCCGCCGAGCAGGAAGCTGTGGCTGTACGCGGCGGCATCCTGTCCCAGGACAATGTCGTTATGGGCAAAGTGGTGGCTCTGCGCATTCTCAAACGCCAGCTTGATGTGGTGTAGCTGGGCATTCGCCGCCACGTTCATCGTCAGTCGCGACCCGGTAAAGTGACGTGTCTCATTGAGGCTGACGTAGTGTTCGATGACCGTGGCCTCCGCCCCCTCCGCCAGCTCAAGATGGTGGCGATAGTGCGCGGTATTGATTTCGGCGCCGTCCAGACCCTGCGTGATGTGCATCAGCAGCAGCGGCTTTGACGGACGCTGGTTACGCTTCACGGCGATATGCGTCACCCTGCGGGCCAGGCTTTCGGTCAGGTGCAGAAAGACCTCAGGCTGAACCGGGGCGCTCAGGCGCTGGCGATCGTCGTTTATCTCAATCTCAAAGCCGCTCTCCTGGAGCGTGTCGCTCAGCTCAGGGCGGAACTGACCGTCGACAAACACCAGGCGCACGGCATCCACGCCCACTGCCAGCGCGTCACGCTGCGCAGGCGTGAGATCCGCCAGACGGGTCACAAACTCGGCGTTCAGCAGGCCATCGAGCGGGGTGTATTTCCAGTTCTCATGCTTGCGCGTCGGCAGGCCAAGACGCAGCATCTGCTGCAGATGCTGCTGCGCCTGCGCCGAACGCGTGCCGCCCTGGGCTTCAAACAGCCGGTGCCACTGCTGGAGCGCATTACTGCTGTTCGGTAAGCCAGCCATAACCCTGCTCCTCCAGTTGTTTAACCAGCGTGAAATCACCGGATTTCACAATGCGTCCCTGGTAAAGCACGTGGACGTAATCCGGCTTGATGTAGTCCAGAATGCGCTGGTAGTGGGTGACGATAATAAACGAGCGCTTGCCGTCGCGCAGGGCGTTCACCCCGTCGGCGACAATCTTCAGGGCGTCAATATCCAGACCGGAGTCGGTCTCATCCAGAATGCACAGCTCGGGCTCCAGCACCGCCATCTGCAGAATGTCGTTACGCTTTTTCTCGCCGCCGGAAAAACCGACGTTCACCGAGCGGGTGAGCAAATCTTCCGGCATTTTCAGCAGCTTGATTTTCTCTTCCATTAAATCCTGGAAGTCGAAGCGGTCGAGCGCCTCCAGCCCCCGGTATTTCCGCACCGCGTTGAGCGCGGTTTGCAGGAAGAACTGGTTGCTGACGCCGGGGATTTCTACCGGATACTGGAAGGCCATAAAGATGCCCTCGCCCGCGCGGTCTTCCGGCGACATCTCCAGCAGATCTTTGCCGTTAAATTCGACCGAGCCGTGGGTCACCTCATAATCTTCGCGTCCCGCCAGCGTCGCAGAAAGCGTACTTTTCCCGGAACCGTTCGGCCCCATGATGGCGTGGACTTCGCCCGGCTTGACGTCAAAATTGAGGCCACGCAGGATGGCTTTATCTTCTACGCTGACCTGTAAATCTTTAATGCTTAACATGTGCTTTCCTTAACCGACGCTGTGTTCAAGACTGATGGCGAGGAGTTTCTGGGCTTCAACGGCAAATTCCAGCGGTAGTTCAGAGAACACGTCCTTACAGAAGCCGTTTACGATCATCGAGATGGCATCCTCTTCGCTGATCCCGCGCTGCAGGCAGTAGAAGAGCTGATCTTCCCCAATCCGTGACGTGGTCGCCTCGTGCTCCAGCTGGGCCGTGTTATTACGGCATTCGACGTATGGGAAGGTATGCGCCCCGCAGTCAGCGCCAATCAGCATCGAGTCACACTGGGTGAAGTTTCGCGCATTGGTCGCCGTCGGCATGATTTTCACCAGCCCGCGATAGCTGTTCTGGCTGTGTCCGGCGGAGATACCTTTCGAGATAATGGTCGATTTGGTGTTTTTACCGATGTGGATCATCTTGGTGCCGGTATCCGCCTGCTGATGACCGCTGGTGAGCGCCACCGAGTAAAACTCGCCGATGGAGTTATCCCCGCGCAGGATGCAGCTCGGGTATTTCCAGGTGATGGCCGAGCCGGTTTCGGACTGGGTCCACGACATCTTGCTGTTTTCGCCTTCGCACAGCGCACGCTTGGTCACGAAGTTCAGGATGCCGCCGGTATTGCCGTCGCCCGGGAACCAGTTTTGCACCGTCGAGTATTTCACCTCGGCGTCTTTATGGATGATGACCTCCACCACCGCCGCGTGCAGCTGATAGCTGTCGCGCACAGGAGCGGAACACCCTTCGATGTAGCTGACGTAGCTGCCTTCATCCGCGACCAGAATGGTACGTTCGAACTGGCCGGTTTTTTCGGCATTAATGCGGAAATAGGTGGAAAGCTCCATCGGACAGCGCACGCCTTTCGGCACGTAAATAAAGGTACCGTCCGAGGCCACCGCCGCGTTAAGCGCCGCAAAGAAGTTGTCGTTAGAGGGCACCACGGTTCCGATGTACTTTTTCACCAGTTCAGGATGATCGTGAATCGCTTCGCCGAAGGAGCAGAAAATGATCCCCTGCTCTGCCAGCTTCTCGCGGTAGGTGGTGGCCACCGAGACCGAGTCAAAGATAGCGTCCACCGCCACCTCTTTCCCTTCGCGCACCGGTACGCCCAGTTGGTTAAAGGCTTCTTCCACCTCTTTGCTGAGGAAACTGTTCTCCGCGCCGGTTTGCTGCACCGCGCCGGGCTGCGAGGCGCAGGTGTCATCGCAGCTGCCGCAGGAGGGCGCGGAGTAGTAGCTGTAGTCCTGATAATTAAGCTTATCGTAGTGGGCTTTCAGCCAGTGCGGCTCTTCCATCTCCAGCCAGGCGCGGTAGGCGCTCAGGCGAAACTCCAGCATCCACTCGGGCTCGTTACGTTTCGCCGAGATCGCCCGCACGACATCCTCGTTGATGCCTTTTGCCAGCTCATCGGTCTGCAGCTGGGTGAAGAACCCCTCTTTATAGTTGAGGTGCCCGCCGCTCCAGGTATTTACTTCACTCGTTGCTTCAGTATTACGAGACATAGTTCCGCCTATACCCCAAAGCTTTCGCCGCAGCCGCATTCGTTCTGGGCTTTCGGGTTATGAAATTTGAATAACTGGTTTAAGCCTTCGCGGACGTAGTCCACTTCGGTGCCGTCGATAAAGGGCATGGCCTGCAGCGCGACGTACAGTTTTGCGCCGTCGGTCTCGAACACCAGGTCATCTTTCTCGGGTTCGGTGACGGTATCAAGCACGTAACCGAAACCTGCGCAGCCGGTCTGTTTGACACCTAAACGCACGCCGAGGATCTCGGGCTTTTTCGCCACCAGCTCGTGAATATGTGCCGCCGCCGCTGGCGTGAGCGTTAACCCGCGCCAGGCGAAATCGGCAGGATTAAAGGTTTCTGAATGCAGTTCCATAGGTCCACCTCATCTGATAAGCCATCAGGGCATAACACCATGTTAGTGATAACGATTATCACTTCAACCCTCTGTCAGCAGGGGCATTCGGCTAAACCGCCCTTTTTGCCTACTTTTATTAAGCATAGACCCTGTGGCAGGATGCAGGCAGGATGGATTTAATTGTTCAATACATTGATTAATAATGCATTTCGTTGTGGCATTTGGGCAGGAGAGGAGAAACGTAAAATATGCATTGGAAATGCCTATTTTTGAGATAGCTTTTGCATGGAAAGTGACAAAAATAAAAAAAGGCCCTCAAGGCCTCTTACACTTAATGATGAAATGAGACAGCAAACCCCTGTTCACGCCAGTGGTCGAGCTGTTCCTGCTGTCGAGGCGTTGGCGATTTCCCCGTCCAGACGAAGATTTTTTGCCCCGGGAACAGTTCAGGACGCGGCGAATCAATCGGTTCTGCCAGGACGTCAATGTGCCAGCCCTTCTGCGCTAAGCGCGCGGCTTCGAGCCACAGATGGGTGCGGTCATCGCACTCCCAGCCGATCAGGAGAGCGTCTTTACCGGCTTTCTTACGGGACTCCGCCAGGCTTGCAATCGCGAATTCAATCAGGACTCCGTCTAACAGGCTCGCCATGTGACGCACGGTATTTTGGTCCTGGTTCATCCGCTGACGGACGGGAGAAATGATATTGTCAATCAGGGAATCTATCGGGTGATCGCGGCGGAACTCGCCAATTTTGGCGCGCAGCTTTGCCGGGCTGGCGTAGCGCAGAACGGTCATCATCTCTTCCTGGAACGAGACCCAGTTGCCCTGAGTCAACACTTCCTTGTTTTCCAGCAAGGCTTTTACTTTTCCGACCGAAACGCCGCTCTTCATCAGGCGTTTGATCTCTTCTATACGCAGGATATCTTCATCGTCAAACTGACGATGGCCCCCTTCGCTGCGCTGCGGCTTCAACAATCCATAACGGCGCTGCCAGGCACGCAGCGTAACGGGGTTGATACCGCATCGTTCGGCCACTTCGCCGATACTGTAATAGGCCATTAACTCCCTCACGCTCAGAACTTCCATACCTAACTGCACCAACCTTATCAGATTGTACAAACCATTTGTATAACTAAGACCGTATTTTGAACGGGTGAATGGCTTACCACCCCATCCACCTGTTAATACATTGTTGTATAAAATTTACCGTTCGTACAGTAACGTCTGCCAGATTGTGTACAGCTTTATCACAATTCGAACTTTTTCTCCGGCCAGGCAATGGCTGGAATCCCGCCGTGCCGGGGGCTGGCAAAAAGATGCCCCTGGAACTGGGAAATTCCCGCAGATTCCAGCCACATCCACTCTTCTGCCTTCTCTACCCCCACCGCGCAGAACTGGATTTCAAGCGAGGAACAGCATTTGATGATCGCCTGAATGATGGCCTGTCGGGGGCCACTTTTATGCACGTTCGCGACCAGATCGCGATTAATCTTAATTCTGTCAGGCTGGAAGTGGGCCAGCAGCTGCAGCCCGGCAAAACCGGCACCAAAGTGATCGATCGTCACGCTGATACCCGCGCTTTTTAACTGCCTGACCGAATCCGTGAATTCATCAAAACGGGAAATGGCTTCGCTCTCGGTGAACTCCACCACGATTTGCTCAGGTACAAACCCGTTTGCTTCAATCGCGGTGAGCAGAAAATCCACGGCGTTGGGAATGTTAACCAGCGTCATAGGCAGCAGGTTCAGGGATAACGTCTGGTCCTGTAACCCCAGCGCGCTGGCCATAGAGAGCGCCACCTGCTTGCTTTGCAGATCAGACGCGTACACTTCCTCATGCGGAAGGCTGGCGAAATAAGCCCCCGGCGAGTCGCCGGACGGGGTGCGGAGAAGCGCCTCCCAGGAGACAACCTGCTGCATAAATGGATCGACTATCGGCTGGAACGCGAAGCTGCAATCCGCCCCTTTCGCGACCACCTCAGGCTGCGCGGACAAGCGCGTTTCTTCGCGAACGAATTCCCATGAGTCCGCAGGCGGCAGTTCAAAATAGTTCGCTTTTTCCGTGGCCTCGACAAAGGTGCGGAAAAACTGCAGAGGGCGGTCGTTATACGTCAGCTGGTAGCGTGTCGTCCCCTTATCGAGCACCTGCTGCAGTACCTCGTCCCTGTCGAAGTGGCGCAAATCAAAAAGCTCCATACCCACGTTGCCAAAACGCCGGACAGGGCCGTGATCGCGCATCAACTCGACTACGTTATGGTGGCGCGGGTCGTTACAGATCTGCTCATAGATAGCCGAAACGTGCTCCACCGGCCCTTCCAGCAGTTGAAAAAAATGTGTGCCGTTAAACAGCAGGATCCCCGTGACATTGGATTGCCGATTTTTACGATTTGCAGCAGCGACCATTGCTTCCAGCGCTTTCACTGGAACGTCCTCGCAGATATGACTGCGGTAAATGATGGTTGTGAGCATGCTATTCCTGGGAGGTTAGGGTTTTGGCCACAAAAGACGTGGGGAATGTTCATTTATAGCACATTAATTGCCTGACAAATAATTTACATCTCAACCATTTACGGCAGTTAATGAGACCGTTTGACTCGGCTGTACAACTTACCAGCACCTGCGCTTTTTGTACAATATATCCTGCACTCACCCCCCATCACAACGCCAACCCAACGTAATGAAAAATAAATGATTTATAAAATATATCGTAAAAAATCTAAAAATCTGTACATTTTAGATGTACAGATTTGGAAATTGTGTATACCTTAAATGTAACGTTACTGATTACAAAATTTTACAGGAGCGAAACATGCAGCAGAAAGGTTACGTCGCAGATTCCGCAGCAGCAATCGCACAGTACTTCGAAAAAGCCGCGCTTCCGACCCAACAGGAAACGCTGGGCCAGGTGGTTGTTGAAATTCTCAGCGACGGGCGAAACCTTAATCGCAAATCGCTTTGTACAAAATTGCTCAGCCGCCTCGAAAAGGCCGATGGGCCGGAAGAGGAAGAGCATTACCACATGCTGCTTGGTCTGCTCTTCGAACGGTAAGGATATGAATCGCAGTAACGCAGACCGATTGATAGACCAGCTTATCGGTGAAGCCGTTCTCTCTCTTCTGAAAGAGCGGGGGCCGGTGACAACAGAAGGCTTGCTACAGCGTCTGCGGGTCATGAAAGAACATGAAAAGGATCCCCAGCGGCGGGAGACACTTGCGATGGTGATTGCCGAGATCGGCTCAAACAGCATCGCCTTTACACGTCGCAGAACCGCGCAAGGACGATCAAAAAGAGAGGGATCTCTCAACGATAACCGAGACAATGTAGTGCCGTTATTTGGAAGTGGAAAACCGTCCGATCCCAAAAAAATACATTGACTGCAATTTAACAGCTACGGTGAGAACAAATGAGACAAAATATTCAGCTTCAACCCGAATATCACTCTGCTTTTTTAGACAGTGCGCTGGCGGAGTATTTCCGCCATGCAGGCGATCGTTTTGCTGAAGAGTCCGCTATTTTTTCTACTGCAGTACGCTGTGTTCTGGCCTCCGAAGGTCATCTTTCCAATAAAGCGATCATCCTCTGGCTCATTCAGACGCTGGAATCCACCAACGACGTGGTTCAGGCGGATGTGATTCGTAAGACGCTGGAAATCGTGGTGGGTTACACCATGGACGATCTCTGAGTTCCTGCTCGCCGCGCCCCCTAACGTGTCATCGTCAAAACTGACGATCGGCCTGACGATGACACGCGCCCTCCCCCATAACACCCTGTAATACACGCAAAGCCAACCTGGCACGCTTCCTGCTTATCTCCGCATACGGGACTGGTTTTCCAGTCAACTTTGCTTCATTTCTTAACAGGTCTGTTATTGATGAAAAAGATCGCCAGCGTCTGCCCGTACTGCGGTGCAGGCTGTAAATTGAACCTTGTCGTTGAAAATAACCGTATCATCCGTGCCGAAGCGGCAGAGGGGGTCACAAACCAGGGCACCTTATGTCTGAAAGGGTTTTACGGCTGGGACTTCCTCAACGACACCCGTCTTCTCACCCCCCGCCTTACCCAGCCCATGATCCGCTACCGCAAAGGCGAAGCCTTCACCCCCGTTACCTGGGAAGAGGCGATCCGCTACACCGCCCACAGGCTCAGCAGCATTAAAGCGCAGCACGGGCCGCGGTCGATCATGACCACCGGCTCCTCTCGCGGCACCGGCAATGAAACCAACTACGTGATGCAAAAGTTTGCCCGCGCGGTGCTGAACACCAACAACGTGGACTGCTGCGCGCGCGTCTGTCATGGCCCGTCCGTGGCGGGTTTACAGGAAACGCTCGGCAACGGCGCGATGAGCAACGCCATTAACGATATTGAAAACTCAAAATGCCTGCTGGTGTTTGGCTATAACTGCGCGGACTCCCATCCTATCGTTGCCCGCCGCGTGCTGAAAGCGCGTGAAAACGGCGCAAAAATTATCGTCTGCGATCCGCGCCGTATTGAAACGGCGCGTATTGCCGACCAACATCTTCAGCTGAAAAACGGCAGCAACATGGCGCTGGTGAACGCCTTTGGCTATGTGCTGCTGGAAGAGGAGCTGTACGACAAAAGCTACGTGGCGCGCTTTACGGAAGGGCTTGAGGCCTACCGGCAAACGGTAAAAGACTATGCGCCTGAGAAGGTCGAACATCTTACCGGCATCCCCGCCCGTGATGTCCGCCAGGCGATGCGCACCTTTGCGGCGGCTCCTTCCGCTACCGTGATGTGGGGAATGGGCGTGACCCAGTTTGGTCAGGCCGTTGATGTGGTCAAAGGGCTGTCCAGCCTGGCGCTGCTGACCGGGAATCTCGGTCGCCCCGCCGTCGGCGTCGGGCCGGTGCGCGGTCAGAACAACGTCCAGGGTGCCTGCGATATGGGCGTCCTGCCGAATATGTTCCCCGGCTATCAGGATGTGACCGACCCGGCGGTCCGGCAGAAGTTCGCCGATGCCTGGGGAATTGATGTCAATAAAATGGACGATCGCGTCGGGACGCGCATTACCGAAGTGCCGCATCTTGCGCTGGAAGGCAAGGTCAAAGCCTATTACATCATGGGAGAAGATCCGCTCCAGACGGAAGCCGATCTCGGCCTGGTGCGCAGCGGTTTTGAAGCGCTCGAGTTTGTCGTGGTTCAGGACATCTTTATGACCAAAACGGCAGAGGTGGCGGACGTTCTGCTTCCGGCTACCTCATGGGGTGAACACGGCGGCGTCTTTACCTGTGCCGATCGCGGCTTCCAGCGTTTTGGCAAAGCCATTGAAGCCAGCGGCAACGTGAAGCGCGACTGGGAGATCATCAGCCTGCTCGCCACCGAGATGGGCTACCCGATGCATTATGACTCCAACCAGCAAATCTGGGACGAGATGCGCGAGCTGTGCCCGCTCTTCTACGGCGTGACGTATGAAAAAATGGGCGAGATGGGTCACGTTCAATGGCCGTGCCCGACGCTGGATCATCCCGGTACGCCGTACCTGTACAAAGATAATCAGTTCGATACCCCAACCGGTAAAGGGCAGCTCTTTGCCGCACCGTGGCGCGCGCCAGCGGAAACCCCGGATGCGGATTTCCCGCTGGTGCTCTGTACGGTCCGCGAGGTGGGCCACTACTCCTGCCGCTCCATGACCGGGAACTGCGCCGCGCTGCAAAGCCTGGCCGACGAGCCGGGCCGGGTGCAAATGAACCCTGCCGATGCGGACAAGCTGGGCATTACCGACGGACAGCTGGTCTGGGTGCGCTCCCGCCGGGGGAAAGTAATTTCCCGCGCCAGCATCAGCGAGCGCATCAACGCCGGGGCCGTTTATATGACCTATCAGTGGTGGATTGGTGCCTGCAACGAGCTAACCCAGGATAACCTCGATCCCATCTCCAAAACCCCGGAAACGAAGTACTGCGCGGTGCAGCTGGAGGCGATTGAGGACCAGCGCTGGGCAGAGGACTATGCCGCATCGGCGTATCAGTCCATGAAGTCGCGGCTGATAAGTGCGGCGAACGTCTGAGGAAAATGCCGGGTGCCGTAACCGCCACCCGGCAATCGCGTACGGAATCATGCAATAACAAGCAACTCGCTTACCCGTCCCAAAGAGAAGCGCTATAATTAGCCAGGTTTTTTTTAAGGCTGTCGGCAACCATGTCCCTTCCAGAAAAGTCTCAACGGGGTTCTCCCCACGCGCAAGCGCTTATTTCACACCTGTTACCTGATTGCACAACGCGACATACCGCCCGCGGCGAGCGGCTGGACCTGCAGGTCAATGGTCAGGGCATGTGCTATTTAATTCTTGAAGGAACCATCGCCGTCTACAGAAGAAGCGATAACATGATGCTATCTACGGCCCGTAGCCCTGCTGTTTTCGGCCTCGCTAACCTCACTGATATCTATTTTAGTGATTATCTTAAGACCGTCAGCCCGTGCCTGATCGGGACGATCACCACAGAAAGGGTGAATGCCATTATTAAAGAGAAGGCGCTTTGGGGACTGCTCTCTCAACAGCTCATGTATGTGTATAGCCGTCTCTATAACAACGTGATGCCGCAGGGCGCGCCGACGGCGTATGAGATGATTCGCCAGCAGTTAATAAAGCTGACGGAGGAAGAGGAAGATTATCGGCTCAGCGTGACGGCGGAAAAGTATATCAGGGATAAAACCCACCTCTCCCGCAGCGGCGTGATGCGCATTCTGGCGGATTTGAAAACCGGCGGATTTATCGAAATGGAAGAAGGCAGGCTTATCAAAATCAACAAGCTCCCCGCTAAATACTGAATCTCAGACACAAAAAAGGCCGCAGTTGCGGCCTTTTCAACATTACTCTCTCAATGGACGTGAACGCCCAACCGCCAGGCAAAGTAGATCTCTTCTTTCAGCTCATTCGAAGAGAGCGCCAGCAAATCTGTAAATTCCAGCTCAAGCTGTTTCAGCTTTTTCAGGTACTGCGCCGGGGACAGATTGCTCTTATCGCGACGTAAATATTCAATTGCCAGCTGTGTTGGGGTTATTTCAGTATCCATGATGTCCTCGCTTATGTACAAAACCTGACCAGTATATCACAACCCACTGGCTAGTTTTTGACCAAAGGCAAAACATCTGAAAACTTTACACAACCGCTGTCGTCAACCTTGAAGAGCAGCACAGGCGATCCTGCTCGTCGAGAATGTCAATCTGCCATACCTGGTGGCGACTACCGGCGTGCAGCGCGCGGCACACGCCGCGCACGCGCCCGCTGCGTACCGAGCGGATATGATTAGCATTCACCTCGAGTCCGACCACCTTCTGCTCCCCTTCGGTACAGAGATATCCCGCCACCGAGCCCAGGGTTTCGGCCAGCACGACGGACGCCCCGCCGTGCAATAAACCAAACGGCTGATGGGTGCGATGATCGACAGGCATGGTGGCCTCAATGTCATCGTCGCCAATGTGGGTGAACTGGATATCCAGCAGCCCCACCATATTCCCCTCGCCCATGGCGTTCAGCGCCTGCAGCGTCACGGCACGTTTCCAGATCATCCAATTATCTCCAGTAAAGCCTGCAATGGGTGGCGTACGCCGTTACCCTCTACCCGTTTCACCTGGCTGCGGCAGGAGTATCCCGTCGCCAGACAGCGGTTTCGCGGCAAGCGCTGCATCGCCTGATGCCAGGACAGCTCATAAATGCCGAGCGAGTTGGCGTGGTTTTTCACTTCGTGTCCGTACGTGCCGGCCATGCCGCAGCAGCCCACGCTAACGCTCTCCAGCTTCGCGCCGAAGCGGGCAAAGACGGACGCCCACTGCGCGGGGGCACCAGGCAGCGCGGTGACTTCCGTGCAGTGTCCGAACAGATACCACGGCTCACCGCTGACGTCCTGAACCGCTTTGTCTTCCAGGGCCGTCGGCAGCCACTCGTGCACCAGCATGACGTGGAAATCACCGCGCTTATCGCCCAGCGTCTGCCTGTATTCATCGCGGTAGCACAGCACCAGCGCCGGGTCGACGCCGACCATCGGTATCCCGAGTTGCGCCACGCGGTTTAAGAAGTCAGATGTTTTCTGCGCGGTCTTCGCAAAGCGCGTCAGGAAGCCTTTAATGTGCTGCGCCTTGCCGTTGGGCGAGAACGGCAGCACAACCGGCTGATAGCCCAGCTTTTCCGACAGGCGGATGAAGTCCGCAACCACCTGGGCATCGTAGTAGCTGGTAAACGGATCCTGCACCACCAGCACCACCTTCGCTTTTTGCTCAGGCGTGAGCGCCTCCAGCTGCTCCAGGGTCATGTTTGCCGAACGATGCCCGACGAGCTGGCGCTGCAGAGACGGCACCGACAGCAGCGGCAGATCGACCATGCCGATATGCTTTTCGGAAAGCTTGCGCACCAGCGGCTGATTGATAAAGAAGTTGAAGGTCTTCGGCGCGCGCGCCATCAGCGGCGCATAGCTCTCTACCGTCGCCACCAGATGGTCGCGCACCGGACGCAGATAGCGCGTGTGGTAAAGCTGCAGGAAGCGCGAGCGGAATTCCGGGACGTCGATTTTAATCGGGCACTGGGTCGAGCAGGCTTTACAGGCCAGACAGCCGGACATCGCCTCTTTCACCTCATGGGAGAAATCATACTCGCCCTTGTTGGCATGCCAGCTGTTGCGGGTGCGCTCAATCAGCGAGCGCAGGCTGGCCCGTTTTTCCGGCAGCTCCTGCTCCAGCCTGAGGGGATCGACGCCACGGTCCGCCAGCAGACGCAGCCACTCGCGCACCAGCGTCGCCCTCCCTTTCGGCGAATGAATGCGGTTGCTGGTGATTTTCATCGACGGGCACATCGGGCTTTTCACGTCAAAGTTAAAACACAGGCCGTTGCCGTTGCACTCCATCGCGCCGCGCCAGGAGGAGCGCACCGCAATCGGGATCTGTCTGTCGTAGGTGCCGCGCTTGACGGCATCCACCTGCAGCATGGGGGCGTCCACGCCTTCTGGCGGGCAGATTTTACCCGGGTTGAGGCGGTTATGCGGGTCGAAAGCCGCTTTCACCTTGCGCAGCTCCGCATAGAGCTGTTCGCCGAAGAACGCCGGGCTGTATTCTGCGCGGAACCCTTTCCCGTGCTCGCCCCACAGCAGACCGCCGTATTTGGCGGTTAAGGCCACCACGTCGTCGGAGATCTGCTTCATCAGGATCTCCTGCTGCGGGTCGCACATATCCAGCGCCGGACGCACGTGCAGCACCCCGGCATCGACGTGGCCAAACATGCCGTAGCTCAGGCCGTGGCTGTCCAGCAGGGCGCGAAACTCGACGATATAATCCGCCAGATGCTCAGGCGGCACGCAGGTATCTTCGGCAAAAGGAATGGGCTTCGCGGCCCCTTTCGCATTGCCGAGCAGACCCACGGCTTTTTTACGCATCGCATAGATACGCTCAATCCCGGCCAGATCGTTACAGAGTTGCCAGCCGATCACGCCGCCTTCGCCCTGCGAAATCAGCTCATCCAGTCGCTGGCAGAGCGTGGTGACCTGGCTCTCAATCAGCGCCGCATCGTCGCCGGCAAATTCCACGATATTGAGGCCGAGCATCTCTTTATCCGGCACGTCGGTAATGAGATCGCTGACGGAGTGCCAGACAATATCTTCCCGGGCCAGGTTAAGCACTTTGGAGTCAACCGTTTCCACCGACAGCGCTTTCGCTTCCACCATAAACGGCGCATTGCGCAGCGCGGAATCGAAGGAGTCATATTTGACGTTCACCAGACGACGCACCTTCGGCAGGCGGGTGATATCCAGCCGCGCCTCGGTGATAAACGCCAGCGTCCCTTCAGAGCCGGTGAGCACGCGGGTTAAATCAAACTGGGTCAGGTCGTCGTTAAAGACGTGACGCAGGTCGTACCCGGTCAGGAAGCGGTTCAGTTTGGGGAATTTGTCGAGAATAAGCTGGCGGTTGTCGCGGCAGCGCTCCAGCACGGTACGGTAGATGCGTCCGCTGGCGGTGTTATCTTTACCCAGCGTTTCCGCCAGTTCGACCGGCATCGGCTGCGTATCGAGAATATCGCCGCCCAGCAGAACGGCACGCACGCCCAGCACGTGATCGGAGGTTTTGCCGTAGACCAGCGAGCCCTGACCGGAAGCATCCGTGTTGATCATCCCGCCGAGGGTCGCGCGGTTACTGGTGGAAAGCTCCGGGGCAAAAAAGTAACCGTAAGGCTTGAGGTACTGGTTAAGCTGATCTTTGATAACGCCCGCTTCGACCCGCACCCACCCCTCTTCCGGGTTGATCTCAATGATGCGGTTCATATAGCGCGACATATCAACAATGATGCCCTGGTTCAGCGCCTGACCGTTGGTCCCGGTGCCGCCGCCGCGCGGCGTAAAGACCAGCGAGGCAAAGCGCTCCTGCGTGGCGAGTCGGGCAATCAGCGCCACGTCGGCCGTAGAACGAGGGAAAACGACGGCATCGGGAAGAAGCTGGTAAATACTGTTATCGGTTGCCATCGTCAGCCTGTCGGCATAGTTCGTGGCGGTATCACCTGTAAAACCCTGTTGCTCCAGTGCCTGCAAAAAATTAAGCACCAGCTGAACGACGCCGGGTGCCTGGGAAATCTGTGGGATCATGACTGTCGACCCTAATTAGAGTAATGTGAAATCGTTTGCGTTGTGTCCGGAAAGTTTTATCACATTTTTTTCTTATGTGCTTCGTAGAATTACGGGCAAAATCCGCCTGTCAAAAACCGCTGAGATCATTAATGATTAAAGAGATGCGGTTTTCCGTTCCCGCCAGCCGCGCTGGCGTTCTTTTAAGGAAAGTTTCATTTATGGTCAATCTTCGCCAGCCCAGGGATGTTGCGCAAATTTTGCTGTCGGTGCTGTTCCTGGCCCTCATGATCATTGCGTGTCTGTGGATTGTTCAACCCTTTATTCTTGGCTTCGCCTGGGCCGCGACCGTTGTCGTTGCCACGTGGCCTCTGCTGCTGCGCTTGCAGAAGCTGCTGTTCGGCCGCCGCGGGTTAGCGGTGCTGGTCATGACGCTGCTGCTGTTCCTGCTGTTTATTATTCCCATTGCGCTGCTGGTAAACAGTCTCGTCGACTCCAGCGGCCCGGTGATCCGCGCCGTGACCAGCGGCGATCTCACGCTGCCGGATCTCGCATGGCTGAACAGCATTCCGGTCGTGGGCGCCAAGCTCTACAGCGGCTGGCACAGCCTGCTGGAGATGGGCGGCAGCGCGCTGATGGCAAAAGTGCGCCCGTATATTGGCACCACCACCACCTGGTTTGTGGGTCAGGCGGCGCATATTGGCCGCTTTATGATGCACTGTACCCTGATGCTGCTCTTCAGCGCCCTGCTTTACTGGCGCGGTGAGCAGGTGGCTTTGGGCGTTCGTCACTTTGCCACCCGCCTGGCGGGCAAACGCGGTGACGCTGCGGTACTGCTGGCGGCGCAGGCCGTACGCGCGGTGGCGCTGGGCGTGGTGGTCACCGCGCTGGTGCAGGCGGTGCTGGGCGGTATTGGTCTGGCGATTTCCGGCGTACCGTATGCCACGATATTCACCGTTGTCATGCTGATGACCTGTCTTGCACAACTGGGGCCGCTGCTGGTGCTGGTGCCCTGCATTATCTGGCTCTACTGGACGGGAGATACCACATGGGGAACGGTGCTGCTGGTCTGGAGCTGCGTGGTCGGCACCATGGATAACGTCATTCGCCCGATTCTCATCCGTATGGGCGCCGACCTGCCGCTGATCCTGATCCTCTCCGGGGTGATTGGCGGCTTGATTGCCTTCGGCATGATTGGCCTGTTTATCGGCCCGGTGCTGCTCGCCGTTACCTGGCGCCTGTTCTCCGCCTGGGTGCATGAAATTCCGCCGCCGGGAACGGATCCGGACGTGATTTTGAGCGAGCTGGAAGAGCTGGAAGAGAAGAACACGCATTAAGTTTTTGCCGGGTGGCGCTAACGCTTACCCGGCCTACATTCCCCCACCCAATACTTTAACGCTGCTAAAGTATTTATTCGTTGCACACTGGTCAGACCCGCAATTTCTGCACTCAATCTGCTCATAACCTCAAGAAATCTTTATATCTCTTTAACTATTGAGACGAATCCGATCGACGCTAAAAGCGGACATGCCTACTATTAGCACACGGTTATAAATCAACACCTTGATTTATAAGCATGGAAATCCCCTGAGTGAAACAACGAATTGCTGTGTGTAGTCTTTGCCCATCTCCCACGATGGGCTTTTTTTTGCTTATAAATCAATGCTCACCCGTGTACTGCTGAGTGCATATCGTAAGACAGTTGTATGAATGTCGTATGAACATAAAATGCTGAGACGCGCTAACTCATTGATAGTTAGGCTTGTATGAAGTGTTTCAGAAGGTTGTAGGAAGTACGTAAAAACCCCAATGATGGGGGTTCTGATTGTCATTCTAGGCCTGGCTTCTTCCTTCGGTTCCTGCCTAACCAGCTTTTACTAGATGGCATCTTCTCAGGCTGATGGAAGGTGAATGTAGACAGTTCACCAGAGGTGATCTTAGCTGCTGTCTCTGCTCTGACTTTCTCCTTCTGAGCTTCATGCTGCTTGAACTTGTGAATCAGTTCCTGTGCCTTTGCATGTTCATCAATAGCCCTCTGTGCTAGTTCTTCATCAGTCCAAGGCTTATTAGGCTTAAAGACAGGATTATATTTATTTTCATCACCACCGAAAATATTATATAGCTGCATATGCCTTTCATACTGCTGTTCATTAAAATTCATTTTATTCCCCTTATCTAATAGGTAATGACTCCAACTTATTGATAGTGTTTTATGTTCAGATAATGCCCGATGACTTTGTCATGCAACTCCACCGATTTTGAGAACGACAGCGACTTCCGTCCCAGCCGTGCCAGG
>NZ_VDAF01000100.1:0-294 GCF_019584525.1 Enterobacter sp. EC_50
CGTCCTTCATCGCCTCTGACTGCCAGGGCATCCACCGTGTACGCTTAGTCGCTTAACCTCACAACCCGAAGATGTTTCACTTCTGATTGCGAAAATTTGAGAGACTCGAACACACATAACATGTGTGTCGTTTCAATTTTCAGCTTGATCCAGATTTTTAAAGAGCAAATATCTCAAAAGTGACTCGCAAGTCAGTTTTGAGATATGACGGCAGGTGACTTTCACTCACGAACCAGCAAGTGGCGTCCCCTAGGGGATTCGAACCCCTGTTACCGCCGTGAAAGGGCGGTGTCC
>NZ_VDAF01000101.1:0-287 GCF_019584525.1 Enterobacter sp. EC_50
GGTAATGACTCCAACTTATTGATAGTGTTTTATGTTCAGATAATGCCCGATGACTTTGTCATGCAGCTCCACCGATTTTGAGAACGACAGCGACTTCCGTCCCAGCCTTGCCAGATGTTGTCTCAGATTCAGGTTATGTCGCTCAATGCGCTGAGTGTAACGCTTGCTGATTACGTGCAGCTTTCCCTTCAGGCGGGATTCATACAGCGGCCAGCCATCCGTCATCCATACCACGACCTCAAAGGCCGACAGCAGGCTCAGAAGACGCTCCAGTGTGGCCAGAGTGC
>NZ_VDAF01000102.1:0-270 GCF_019584525.1 Enterobacter sp. EC_50
ACCTCACAACCCGAAGATGTTTCACTTCTGATTGCGAAAATTTGAGAGACTCGAACACACCATTTAAGATGTGTCGTTTCAATTTTCAGCTTGATCCAGATTTTTAAAGAGCAAAACTTCTTAATGCACTCAAAAGTACATTCAGAAGTTCATCATTCATCAGACAATCTGTGTGAGCACTACAAAGGCAGGTTCTTTAAGGTAAGGAGGTGATCCAACCGCAGGTTCCCCTACGGTTACCTTGTTACGACTTCACCCCAGTCATGAATC
>NZ_VDAF01000103.1:0-260 GCF_019584525.1 Enterobacter sp. EC_50
AGTCCTGAAGGAACGTTGAAGACGACGACGTTGATAGGTCGGGTGTGTAAGCGCAGCGATGCGTTGAGCTAACCGATACTAATGAACCGTGAGGCTTAACCTTACAACGCCGAAGCTGTTTTGGTGAAGAGACAGATTTTCAGCCTGATACAGATTTAACAGAATTTGCCTGGCGGCTTTAGCGCGGTGGTCCCACCTGACCCCATGCCGAACTCAGAAGTGAAACGCCGTAGCGCCGATGGTAGTGTGGGGTCTCCCCA
>NZ_VDAF01000104.1:0-258 GCF_019584525.1 Enterobacter sp. EC_50
GAATGCGTAGCATGGTTTCCAGCGGATAAGGTCGCCGGCCATTACCAGCCTTGGGGTAAAACGGCTCGATGACTTCCACCATGTTTTGCCATGGCAGAATCTGCTCCATGCGGGAGAGGAAAATCTCTTTTCTGGTCTGACGGCGCTTACTGCTGAATTCACTGTCGGCGAAGGTAAGTTGATGACTCATGATGAACTCTGTTCCATGGCTCCAGATGACAAACATGATCTCATATCAGGGACTTGTTCGCACCTTCC
>NZ_VDAF01000105.1:0-253 GCF_019584525.1 Enterobacter sp. EC_50
CAGACCGCCTGCGTGCGCTTTACGCCCAGTAATTCCGATTAACGCTTGCACCCTCCGTATTACCGCGGCTGCTGGCACGGAGTTAGCCGGTGCTTCTTCTGCGGGTAACGTCAATCGCTGAGGTTATTAACCTCAACGCCTTCCTCCCCGCTGAAAGTACTTTACAACCCGAAGGCCTTCTTCATACACGCGGCATGGCTGCATCAGGCTTGCGCCCATTGTGCAATATTCCCCACTGCTGCCTCCCGTAGGA
>NZ_VDAF01000106.1:0-251 GCF_019584525.1 Enterobacter sp. EC_50
CAACCGTCCTCCGTATCCTGTCATACGCGTAAAACAGCCAGCGCTGACGTGATTTAGCACCGACGTAGCCCCACTGTTCGTCCATTTCAGCGCAGACAATCACATCACTGCCCGGCTGTATGCGCGAGGTTACCGACTGCGGCCTGAGTTTTTTAAGTGACGTAAAATCGTGTTGAGGCCAACGCCCATAATGCGGGCGGTTGCCCGGCATCCAACGCCATTCATGGCCATATCAATGATTTTCTGGTGCG
>NZ_VDAF01000107.1:0-251 GCF_019584525.1 Enterobacter sp. EC_50
TTACTGCTGAATTCACTGTCGGCGAAGGTAAGTTGATGACTCATGATGAACTCTGTTCCATGGCTCCAGATGACAAACATGATCTCATATCAGGGACTTGTTCGCACCTTCCCTAAAGGTACTGTCTATGGGGCACATGGTGATGCTGCCAACTTACTGATTTAGTGTATGATGGTGTTTTTGAGGTGCTCCAGTGGCTTCTGTTTCTATCAGCTGTCCCTCCTGTTCAGCTACTGACGGGGTGGTGCGTA
>NZ_VDAF01000108.1:0-246 GCF_019584525.1 Enterobacter sp. EC_50
CGACGACGTTGATAGGTCGGGTGTGTAAGCGCAGCGATGCGTTGAGCTAACCGATACTAATGAACCGTGAGGCTTAACCTTACAACGCCGAAGGTGTTTTGGCGAAGAGACAGATAATCAAATTTCAGCTTTGATACAGATTTAACAGAATTTGCCTGGCGGCTTTAGCGCGGTGGTCCCACCTGACCCCATGCCGAACTCAGAAGTGAAACGCCGTAGCGCCGATGGTAGTGTGGGGTCTCCCCA
>NZ_VDAF01000109.1:0-242 GCF_019584525.1 Enterobacter sp. EC_50
ACCGCTGGCAACAAAGGATAAGGGTTGCGCTCGTTGCGGGACTTAACCCAACATTTCACAACACGAGCTGACGACAGCCATGCAGCACCTGTCTCAGAGTTCCCGAAGGCACCAATCCATCTCTGGAAAGTTCTCTGGATGTCAAGAGTAGGTAAGGTTCTTCGCGTTGCATCGAATTAAACCACATGCTCCACCGCTTGTGCGGGCCCCCGTCAATTCATTTGAGTTTTAACCTTGCGGCC